>JAQGIA010000503.1 GCA_028291445.1 Belnapia sp. | reverse complement strand
CTGATGGGGGGCGGCACGACCAAGGTCGGCGACCCCTCCTTCCGGGACGAGGCGCGGCCGCTGCTCGACGATGCGGCGATCGAGCGCAACAAGGCCGGTATCCGCCGCGTCTTCGACGCCTTCCTGCAATTCGGCGATGGGCCGAGCGACGCCATCATGCTCGACAATGCCGAATGGCTGGACCAGCTCCGCTACATCCCTTTCCTGCGCGACGTCGGCCGGCATTTCAGCGTCAACCGCATGCTGTCCATGGACAGCGTGAAGCTGCGGCTGGACCGCGAGCAGAACCTCAGCTTCCTCGAATTCAATTACATGCTGCTGCAAAGCTACGACTTCGCCGAGCTGCGCCGGCGGCACGGCATCACCTTGCAGATGGGCGGCTCCGACCAATGGGGCAATATCGTCATGGGGGTGGAGCTGGTCCGCCGGATGGATGGTGCCGAGGCCTTCGGCGTCACCACCCCGCTGATCACCAGCGCCTCGGGGGCGAAAATGGGCAAGACCGCGGCCGGCGCGATCTGGCTCAGCGCCGACAAGCTCTCGCCCTACGACTACTGGCAGTTCTGGCGGAATACCGAGGATGCCGATGTCGGCCGCTTCCTGGCGCTGTTCACCGAATTGCCGATGGAAGAAGTGCGCCGGCTGGGGGCGCTGGCCGGGGCCGCGGTGAACGAGGCGAAGAAGGTGCTGGCGACCGAAGCCTGTGCCCTGCTGCACGGCCGCGCTGCCGCGGAACAGGCCGCCGAGACGGCGCGGCTGGCCTTCGAGCAGGGCGAGGCGGCGGCGACCCTGCCCAGCATCACCGCCACCCTGCCGGCCGGGCTGCTGGACCTGCTGCTGGCGGCGGATTTCGTGAAGAGCAAGGGCGAGGCGCGGCGGCTGGTGGCGCAATCCGGCATCCGGTTGAACGATGCCCCGGTCAGCGATCCGCAGTTGGAAGTGACGCAGTCCGATCTCCGGGACGGCGCCGCCAAGCTCTCGCTCGGCCGCAAGCGGCATGTGCTGGTGCGGGCCGGCTGACGATCAGCCAGGCCGATCCCGTCGCGCTCGCGGAAAGGCTTTAAGCCTCGCGCTTGAATGCAACGGAAGGTTGTAATAAAAGCTTAATTCCCCAGGTCAAACGGTGGTGGCGGCCCTGTCCACGTCCTCGACAAGCTCGATAGCAGCGCCGGTTCTCGATATTGCGCCGAGATCGACTGAAATAATCAACCCATGGCTGTTGTCTTGGCTGAAGGGGGCAGGCTTCTCACGTTGGGTCCTCGCCAATCTTGTCGTGGCCGGGCTCTATGCCTTGCTCGGCACCGTTGTCGGCACATTCTTCGGCGCCTATGGGCTGTTCCCGGCACCGATCTGGCTACCCTCCGGCATCGCCTGCATCGCCTGCATGGTCGGCGGCGCCGGGCTGCTGCCGGGCATCTTCCTCGGTTCGCTGGCGGTGAATGCCCTGGTCTTCGAGAGCGCGCTGCCGGTCGCGGCGATGATTTCGGCCAGCAATGCCCTGGGGCCCTGGGTCGGCATGCAGGTCACCCGGGCCATGCGGCCGCCGAGCGGCCTGTTCACCCGCTTCAGCGGCGTGCTCGGCTTCATCCTCGGGGGCGTCCTGCTGCACGCCACCTGCACCGCCGCCGGCGGCACCCTGGCGCTGGCGCTGGCGCAGCCGATGTCGCTCGCCGAGGCCTATCGGACATTCTGGGCCTGGTGGCTCTGCGACAGCGGCGGCACCTTCTTCTTCGCCCCGGCCCTGCTGCTTTGGCTGGGCGCGGAACGCACCGACGCCGCGGAAACCGGGCCGCCCGCCACGCTGGATCGCTCCACCTTGCTGGATCGCCCTATCCTGCTGGATCGCCCCACCCTGCTGGACCGCCTCGTGCTGGCGGGCATGCTGGCGACCGCCGTGGCGCTCTTCACGGTGCCCGGCCTCGGCCGGATGGTCCGGCCGGATGTGGTCTTCCTGCTGACCGTGCCGCTGTCCTGGATCACGCTGCGCATCTCGCTGCGTGCCGCCTATACCCTGCTGACCCTGATCTGCATCATCGCCACCGTCGGCACGGTGCTGGGCGAGGGTCCTTTCCATGACCAAAACGTCGCCAACCCGCTGCAATCGGTCGGGTTGATGACCGTGCTCTTCGCCATGGATGCGCTGACTCTCATCGCCCTGACCAGCGAGCGGCGGGAGGCCGAGGCGCGGCTGACGGAAACCCGCGGTACCCTGGCCCGGTCGGTGGCGCGCACCGAGCACCTGACGCGCGAGACCCTCACCGATTCACTGACCGGGGCGGGCAACCGCCGCCATTTCGGCTCGGCCGGCGGCGCCGCCATCTTCCACGCCCGCCGGGCCGACGCCCCGCTGGGGCTGATCCTGTTCACCTTCGATCACTACCGCCCCTTGCGGGAGAACGCCGGGCCGGCGACGGCGGATGCCGCGCTGCGCGCCGTGGCGCTGGCCTGCGAGGGCATCCTGCGGGGCACGGACCGGCTGTTCCGCGTCGGCGGCGAGGAATTCGCGGTGCTGCTGCCCGGGGTCGCCCTGGCCGGGGCGCTGGACATCGCCGAGCGGCTGCGGCTGGCGATCGGCGCCATGGCGATGCCGGGCGAGGCGCCGCTCGGCGCCAGCTTCGGCGTGACGGAACGCGACCCGCGTGACCGCTCGATCGAGGAGTTGCGGCGGCGGGCCGATGCGGCGGTCTGCGCCGCCAAGGCCAAGGGGCGCAACCGGATCGAGGCGGAGACTGCGACCTGAAGCACACTCATCCCGGGCGGTAGCCCGAGGGAGTAACTTGCACTCCAGCGAAGCCCCGCCTCAGCGGGGCGGCGGGCCGCGGCCGTTCCAGGCCGGTTCGCCGGGCTGGGACGGCCGCGGCGCATCATCCGGCCCACCGCTGAACAGGCCGAACAGCCCGCGCAGGAAGCCCGGGGTCAGCGCCGCCAGCGGATTGATCACCACCTGCGGATCCGCCAAGGGCCCCTGGATGCGGTAGGTCGCGGCGAAGACCCCGCCTCCAGCCTCCGGGCTGAACAGCCGGCCGATGATCGGCAGATTGCCGAGCAGGGTGTTGAACAGATAGGCCGGGACGATGGTGCCCTCGATCTCGGCCACCGCGCGTTCCCGCAGGATGCGGCCCTTGGCGGTCAGCCCGAGCGAGGCGGAGAAGGCTCGCGCCTCGGTCAGCACCAAGACCTCAGGGGTCAGGGTGAAGGGGGCGACCAGCCGGCTGAAGACCAGGCCGCTGCCGCCCTGGGCTGCTTCCACCAGCCCGTAGAGCGTCATCGCCTGCAACAGCTTCGCCGCCGCCGGGGCATCGCTCAGGATGAACTGGTCCAGCTCGGCGGTGCCGGCCAGCGCCGCGCCGGGCCGCGACTCGGCATAGCTCGCGGTCACCCGCAGCCGGCCGCCCCGGATGACGTTCACCAGATCCAGCGCATGCAGCAGCCCGCCGCCATCCTCGGCCACCAGTTGCACATGCCGCTGGTTGCCGCGCGGCGTCAGGGTGAATTCGAAGGGGCCGGGGCCGGGTGCGCCAGGCGGCCCTCCCGGCCGGGCCGG
>JAQGIA010000075.1 GCA_028291445.1 Belnapia sp. | reverse complement strand
GGCCTGGCGCTGCCGGCCCGCCGTCACCTGCCCGGCCCAACCCACCAGGATGGGCGCGGCCCGGCCGGGGCCGGCCTTGGCGGCGGCGATCATCGCCTCGGCGGCGACCTCGGCCGCGCCATCCGGGGTCCTGCCCATCCCCGGCGGCGGCGCCGGGGCATGCAGCGCGATCACCGCATCCACCTCCGGCAGGCTGGCCAGCATGGTGGCGACCTCGGCCAGCTTGGGCCCGGCATCGGGGGCGAGCGAGAGCGGGTTGCCGAGGCTCCAGCCGGCGGGCAGCAGCAGGCCGAAGGCGGCCAGCGACTCGGGCCGCAACTCGGCCAGTTCGCCGCCTCCGGCGATGACCGCATCGGCGGCGAGCTGGCCGAAGCCGATGCCGTTGGTGACGATCCCGATCCGCGTCGCCGGCAGCCCGCCCGGCTGCGATACCGCCGGGCGCAGCCGGACCCGCGCCAGGGTCTCGGCGGCCGAAAGCAGATCCTCCAGCCCGGAAAGCCGCAGCACGCCGGCCCGGCCCAGCGCCGCATCCATGATCGCATCGGCCCGGCCGGTCGGATCGACGATGCGGCCTCCTGCCCGGATGGCCATCACCGGCCGGGTCCGCGCGGTGGCCCGCGCTGCCGAGATGAAGGCGCGGCGGTTGCGCACCCGGCGGAGGTCAAGCAGCACCGCCCCCGTCCCGGCATCCCGCGCCAGCCAGTCGAGCGCGGCGGCGAAGCCCAGCGTCGCATTGCCGCCGATGCCGACGACATGGCTGAAGCCCAGCTTTTCCGCCGCCGCCCAATCCAGCACCGCCCGGGCCAGCGCGGCGGATTGGGTGACCAGGGCGAGCCGACCCGGCGCCGGTGCCAGATGGGAGAGCGAGGCATTCAGCCCGAGCGCCGGGATGCAGAGGCCGAAGCTGCCCTGGCCCAGCGCACGGACCCCGGTGCGGGTGGAAATGGCCGCCAGCTCCGGTGCCGGGCCGGGCACGATGGCGGCGAAGCAGCCGCGCCGGGCCAATGCCACCATCGCCGGCTCCAGCGCCGCGGCCGGCAGGCAGAGCACCGCGAGGTCCGGGGCCTCCGGCAGGCTGGCGATATCCGCCGCCGGCAGCAGGCCCGGCACCTCCAGGCCGATGGCATAGGCCCCGCCACGGAAGCCGCCGCCGGCGATATTGCCGGCGAGGATGGCCGCCTCCGGCTGGGCCGGGTCGGCGACCAGCACCAGGCTGCGCGGCCTGAACAGCGCCCGGGCTTGGTAGCCGAATGTCGCGCTGCGGGGAGCATTGTCGGGCATTGCGCGGCGCAGCATCCACGCCGGGGAAGGCGAGAGCAAGACGGAGCACGTTTCATGACCCCTTGCCCGCCGCGACGCGACGTTTTCCAGTGGTGGCCGGATACGGCAGGAGCGGCGGCGATGGATCGACGGATGGACCCCGAGATGGCGGATTTCAACCGGATGATGGAGGAGCGCGCCACGGCCCTGCCGCCGATCCGGCTGGAACTGCCCTTCGATACCCCCCGCGCCCTGACCGAAGCCTTGAACCTGCCGCTCTCCGAGGGTGGCCCAATTCCCGGCACCACGGCGACCGCTGGCTACCGGTGCGCGGCCGGCGGATCCAGTGCCGCGTCCATATCCCCGCCGGGCCCGGCCCGCATCCGGTGCTGCTCTATCTGCATGGCGGCGGCTGGGTCTGGAACAGCATCGATACGCATGACCGGCTGATGCGTGAATACGCCGTCGCTGCCGGCTGCGCCGTCATCGGCCCGGATTACGCCCTGAGCCCGGAGGCGGTCTTCCCCCAGGCCTTGGAGGAATGCGAGGCGGTGCTGCGCTGGATCGTCGCCGAGGGCGGCGCTTGGGGCCTCGACCCCCGGCACATCGTGGTCGGCGGCGATTCCGCCGGGGCCAATCTGGCGGCCGGGCTGGCGCTGTCGCTGCGGGATGGCGGGGCGCCGGTGCCGCTCGCCGGGCTGCTGCTGAATTACGGGGTCTTCGACAGCCGGCTGGATACCTCGAGCTATCAGGAATTCGCCACCGGCTACGGGCTGACCGAGGCACGCATGCGCTTCTACTGGGATGCCTATGCACCCCGCCCGGCGGACCGGCTGAACCCGCTGGCGGCGCCGCTGCGGGCCGAGCTGGCCGGGCTGCCGCCCTGCCTGCTGCATATCGCCGAGCTGGATGTGCTGGCCTCGGAGAACCACGCCATGGCGGCGAAGCTGCGCGCCGCCGGCGTGGCGGTGGAAACCGAGGTCTTCCCCGGCACGGTGCATGGCTTCCTGCGCGCGGTGGACTCGGTCGGCGCGGCGCGGCGCGCGGTGGCGGCAGGCGCCGCCTGGCTCAGGACGCGCTTCGGCTGACCAAGGGCCGGACCATCGCCAGCGCGCCGGCGCCATAGCTGGCCAGCGCCGGGCTCGGCGGCCAGCCGGCGGGGCGGAAACCCAGCCCGGCCCAATATCCCGCCTTGCCGGCCACCGCGATCAGGCTGGCCTCGCGCAGGCCTTGGGCGGCGGCGACCTCCAGCAGTGCCGCCACCACCGCGGCCGCCCGGCCGGCGCCGCGCGCCATGGGGTGGAGGGCGATGTCGTGCAGGTGCAACGCGTTGGGCGCCAGCGGCAGGCGGCCGAGCAGGCTGTCCAGCGGCGGCGGCGCGGCGCCGTCCTCAGGACTGGCCCAGGGATGCGCGATGGCATAGCCGGCGCCGCCCGGCAGCACCCGGCAGAAGCCGGGGGCGAGGGCCAGCCGCTCGGCGAAGACGGCGGCCGATTCGGGGTGCTCCGGGTGCAGCAGCCCGGCCAGGGCCAGCACCCAGGGCAGGTCCGCTCGGGTCATCGGGTGCCAGTCCATCCGCCACCGGATAGCGCGGCGAGGCCCGGCATGCGAGCCTCGCCGCATGATCAGGACCGGACCGCGCAACCTCATCACCGATGTCGAGGGCATCCTGGTCGGCAATGCCGGGGATCACGCGCTGCGCAGCGGCACCACGGTGATCCTCCCGGCGAAGCGCTGCGCCGCCACCGCCGATATCCGCGGCGGTGCGCCGGGGACGCTGAATATCCAGGCGCTGGACCCCGCCAGCTTCGACAACCGGGTCGATGCGATCGTGCTGTCCGGCGGCTCGATGCATGGGCTGGATGCGGCGGGGGCAGTGGTCGCGGCGCTCGCCGCGAGCGGCCGGGGCGTCGCCTTCGGCGGGGCGGTGGTGCCGGTGGTGCCGGCGGCGATCCTGTTCGATCTGACGAATGGCGGCGACAAGGGCTGGCTGGCCGCCGACGGGGCCTCGCCCTATCCGGCGCTCGGCCGCGCGGCGCTGGCGGCGGCGGGTTTGGAATTCGCGCTCGGCAATGCCGGGGCCGGGCTGGGGGCGCGGGCCGGGTCGCTCAAGGGCGGCCTCGGCAGCGCCAGCCTGGTGACCGCCGATGGCCTGCAGGTGGGCGCGCTGGTGGCGGTGAACAGCTTCGGCAGCACCGTCATGCCGGGCACCGACCGGTTCTGGGCCTGGCCCTTCGAGATGGATGATGAGTTCGGCGGGCTCGGGCCGCCGCCGGCCGGCTGGCGTGGCGTGCCGGAAATGCCGCTGCCGCCCGGCTCGGCGCTGAACCCGATGGCCAATACCACCCTCGCGGTGGTGGCGGTGAACGTGGCGCTGGAAGCCGGCGCCCTGCAACGGCTGGCGATCATGGCGCAGGACGGGCTGGCGCGGTCGATCCGGCCGATCCACACGCCCTTCGACGGCGACAGCGTCTTCGCCCTGGCCACCGGCAAGCT
>JAQGIA010000500.1 GCA_028291445.1 Belnapia sp. | reverse complement strand
GGCGGCGACGGCGCCATCTAAGATGAGGCCGAGGCCGGTTCCGTCTCCCGAACCATCCATGGTGGCGAGGTTGGCGTTCAGCCAGACACGGTCGAACATCGGCGCCACTCCATCCTTGCCGCGGCATCGCCGTTCGGAGCCCGGCTCATGCCCGGTCGCCGGCAGGTCGTTGTTCCGTTCCGGCGACGATCGGCGCTAGGCTGCCAGCACGGCGGGAACGAGGGAAGGACAGCATGCAGGCGAACTGGCCGGAACCCCTGCGGCGCCAGGTTCAGAACTTGGTGGACCAATGGCTGCTGAACCCGCCCGCCTGGATCGGCATCGCCGCGATCGAGACCCTGGGCACCACCGGACGCTTCGCCGGCACCCTGCGCCGGGGTGGCCGCATCGAGCCGCTCGGCGGACGGCTGCCGTCGCGCGCCTTCGTCTGGATGCAGGGCAGCGAGCCGGAGCTTTGGGTGGATCCGCGCGATACCGGCTATCGCGACCTCTATGCCGAATTCGCCGCGACCAGGCTCAACCTGCCCGGCCGCCTGTCGGGCGCCGATTTCAACATCGACCATACCTTCCCCAAGGCCGCCGGGGCGCTGGACGGGCTGAGCCATGTGCGGCTGCTGGCGATCGCGCCGGCCTCCAACCAATCGGCCGGCCGGACGCTCGAGAAGGTCATGAAGCAGCGCGCCGATGCGGCGCCGGGCGGCAAGGCGGTGCGGTCGGCGACGCCGATGACCATCGGCAAGGCCACCGGCTTCGCCGGCTGGCGGGAATTGCCCGGCGAGCGTGGTTCGCCCGGCAATGCGGCGGTGGCGGCGGCGCTCTACGCCCATCTGCAGGCGAGCGGCATCCATGTCGCATTCCCGCTGCTGGAACAGGAGCTGGCCGCCTTCATGCTCGGGGGCATCCGCTGAAGCGGCTGCGAGGCAGCCGACCTCACCGGCCGCCGGGCTGGAGCATGGGCAGGTCCAGCCCATGCTCGCGGGCGCAATCCATGGCGGTTTCGTAGCCGGCATCGGCATGGCGCATGACGCCGGTCGCCGGGTCGTTCCACAGCACGCGCTTCAGCCGCCGCGCCGCATCCGCCGTGCCATCGGCCACGATGACCATCCCGGCATGCTGGGAGAAGCCCATCCCGACCCCGCCGCCATGGTGGATCGAGACCCAGGTGGCGCCGCTCGCGGTGTTCAGCAGCGCATTCAGCAAGGGCCAGTCGGAGACCGCGTCGGAGCCGTCCCGCATCGCCTCGGTTTCCCGGTTTGGCGAGGCGACGCTGCCGCTGTCCAGATGGTCCCGGCCGATGACGATGGGGCCGATCTCGCCGCGCGCCACCATGGCGTTGAAGGCCAGGCCGAGCTTGTCCCGCACCCCGAGCCCGACCCAGCAGATGCGGGCCGGCAGGCCCTGGAAGCTGATCCGGGCGCGGGCCATGTCCAGCCAGCGGTGCAGATGGGCATCGCCGGGGATGAGTTCGCGCACCTTGGCATCGGTGCGGTAGATGTCCTCAGGGTCGCCGGACAGCGCCGCCCAGCGGAAGGGGCCGATGCCGCGGCAGAACAGCGGGCGGATATAGGCCGGGACGAAGCCGGGGAAGCCGAAGGCGCCGGCCAGCCCTGCCTCCTTCGCCATCTGCCGGATGTTGTTGCCGTAATCGACCACCTGGGCGCCGCGCGCCTGGAAATCCAGCATCGCCTGGACCTGCGCGACCATGCTGCGCTTCGCCGCAAGCGTGACGGCGGCGGGGTCGCGTTCGCGCAGCTCGGCCCATCGCGCCAGGGTCCAGCCGGCGGGCAGGTAGCCATTGGCCGGGTCATGCGCGCTGGTCTGGTCGGTGACGATGTCGGGGATCACGCCACGGCGGACCAACTCGGGGAAGACCTCCGCCGCATTGCCCAGCAGGCCGACGCTGACGGCGCGCTTTTCGGTGCAGGCCGCGCGGATCATCGCCAGCGCGGTATCGAGATCGTCGGTCTTGTGGTCGAGGTATTTGGTTTCCAGCCGCTTCTCGATGCGGGACGGCTGGCATTCGACGGCCAGCACCGAGGCCCCGGCGAAAACCCCGGCCAGCGGCTGCGCGCCGCCCATGCCGCCGAGCCCGCCGGTGAGGATCCAGCGCCCGGCCAGCGACCCCGCGAAATGCTGGCGGCCGATTTCGACGAAGGTCTCGTAGGTGCCCTGCACGATCCCCTGGGAGCCGATGTAGATCCAGGAGCCGGCGGTCATCTGGCCGTACATCAACAGCCCCTTGCGATCCAACTCCGAGAAATGCTCCCAGCTCGCCCAGCGGGGGACGAGGTTGCTGTTGGCGATCAGCACCCGCGGCGCATCGGCATGGGTCTCGAAGACGCCGACCGGCTTGCCGGATTGCACCAGCAGGGTCTGGTCCTCGCGCAGCCGGCGCAGGGTCTCGATGATCCGCTCGTAGCTGGGCCAGTCGCGGGCGGCGCGGCCGATGCCGCCATAGACCACCAGCTCCCCGGGTTTTTCCGCCACCTCGTCGTCGAGGTTGTTCATCAGCATCCGCAACGGCGCCTCGGTGGTCCAATGCAGCGCCGATTTCTCCAGGCCCCGCGGCGAACGGATGGCGGGGGCGTTGCGGAAGCGGCCGGGAGCCGGGCTGGGATCGGTCATGCCGGGTAGCCTAGGGCCAGTGCCGCGCCACGTCAGCCATCGCTGCACGCAACCTTGGCGTTGGCCGAAGCCGCACCGGGCAATCCCAGCAAGGCACTCCGGCCGGTAAATGCCCGGCTTGCGGAAACGTGGCTTGCGTAGCCTACGGTTTCGCCGCCGATGTCCCCCTGCTGCATCGCAGCATTGGTCCGCTGCACCGCGGCGCAACCTTCATCATGGATGGTGTCATGCCGGATTCCCTCGACCCCGCCATCGGCAACCAGCAGACGCCGGGCGAACCCATGGCGGCATCCCACTGGTCGCAAGGCCTGCTGCCGTTGGTGCTCCTCGCCGGCGTGGCGACGATGGTCGGCCTCGCCGCACTCTGGTTCCACCGCAACCCGCTGCTGACCACCTGGGACGAGGTGATGCACCTCAACCTGGCCATGGCGGATGCGCTGCAGCTGCGCGGCGATTCGTGGGCGGCGCTGCACGACGCGTTGCTGCTGCACAACCGCTGGTTGCCACCCGGGCTGCGGCTCGTGGGATTCCCGGTGGCGGCAGTCTTCGCCGGCGATCCGCAATCGGCGCTGCGCATGCTGGCGACAGTGCTGACGGTGGTGACCGTGCTGGTGGTCTGGGCCGGGCTGCGCCCGGTGGCCGGCCGGGCCGGGGCGGCGGCAGGGGCGCTGCTGGTGGCCTTCTCGCCGCAGAACGTCATCGGCGCCGAGAGCTACATGACCGAGACGGTGCTGTATCTGGCCGCCGCGCTGGCCATGTCGCTGCTGCTGCGCGAGGCGCTGGCGCCGCGCGCCTCCCTGTGGCGGCTCGGCCTGCTGGGGCCGGTGCTGGGGCTCGGGGCGCTGGCCAAGCTGACCTTCCTGCCGACCATCGGCTTGGCTTGGGCCGGGGTCGCGCTGTGGCGCTGGTGGCAGGACCGCGACGCGGCGGCGCTGCGACTGCGCCTGCTGCTGCCGGCGCTCGGCCTGTCGCTGGTCGCCTGGCCCTTCTACCTGCTGAACGTCGGGCGCTACGTCGGCTATGCGCGCAAGACGGCGGAAGGCTATGCCTTCGTCCCGATGGAGGAAACCGGCTTCGCCTTCGTGCTGCGGGCCGGCGGCATGGTGCTCTGGGAGGTGCTGGGCCTGGTCGGCGCGCTGCTGCTGGCCGCGGCGGCGGTGCTGGCGGCACGCGGCTGGCGGCGGCTAAGCCGCGGCGAGCGGGCCTTCATCCTGCTGGCGGTGCTGGCGGCGGTGCCGGCCTGCCTCGGCTTCTTCCTCTCGAAGAACCAGACCGAGCGCTACCTCGGCGTCAGCGTCATCGCCCTGGCCTTTCCCGTCGGGCTGGTCTTCGGGATGGCTTTGCGGGAAGTGCGGCTGGCCACCCTCGGCCGTGGTGCGGCGGTGATGGTGGCGGCGGCGGCCATTCTGCAGCTCGGCGCCACCTGGCTGGTGGCGCTGGCCGGGCCGGTCGGCGGCACCGCCGCCAACCCGGGAGGTCCCGGGAGCACCATCCTGGCCCGGCCGCTGCGGCCGCTGGTCGAGGCGAGCTGGCGCTACAACCTGCCCTGCGACCTGACGCCGGTCAGCGCCCTGCTCCCGGCCGGCAGCGGGGTGCCGCGCCTGGGGCTGTTCGGGCTGACCCGTACGGTCAATCCGAACACGGTGCGCAACGCCTTCCTGCGCCACGGCCGCGATGCCGAGGCGATCGAGCTGGTCAACGACAGCGAAACCAGCATCGACTGGGACCGGGTGATGGCCGAAACCGCGCAACTCGACATCGTGGTGCTGCCGGAGGTGTTTTGGCAGCACGGCACCGATCCGACCAAGGTGCCGGGCGAGCGCAACGTGGCGGACCGCTCGATCGACGCCTACCGGGCACGGCTGGAGGCGGCCGGCCTGGTCGAGGATCGCGGCGCGATCGGTAACGGGCCGGTGGCGGAATGCACCGCGCATGTGCTGGCGGTCCGCGCCGATACGACCGCCGCCATCGCCGGCCGGGCGCGGCCGCTGCGGCCGGAGGTGCGGGAATGAGCGGCGGCGCCGCCGCTCAAAGCCCGTGAACAAATTGCCGAGGAAAGCCCCTTAGAATCGCTGGGGATATTTCTGTGACTCTGAAGGTGAGGGGCCTTCTCTCACAAGCTCTCAGCGCCGGAGCAGCGGGGCCAGCCGCAGCACCAGCCAGCAGCCCATTGCCCAGGCGGCGCCGAGGCACCAGCCGGCCAGCACGTCGGTCGGCCAATGCACCCCGAGATAGACCCGGCTGGCGCCGATCAGCAGGGTCAGCGCCACCGCCACGCCGAGGATGTAGGACTGCTGCCGTCGCCCCGTCGCGGCGCCGGCGAGCAGCGTGCCCAGCGTCAGGTAGCCGATCGCCGAGAGCATGGCATGGCCGCTCGGGAAGCTGGTGGTATGCACCTCGACCATATGCGCGACCAGCTCCGGCCGCGGCCGGTCGAAGCCACGCTTCAGCAGGGTGTTCAGCACCAGGCCGCCAGGCAACGAGACCAGCAGCAGCAGCGCCGCTCGGCCCTGCCGTGCCAGCAGCAGGTAGCCGAGCGCGATCAGCCCGAAGATCCCCAGCACCGGGATGCCGCCGAGCGCGGTGATATCCGCCATGGTCAGGGCCAGCCAGGCGGGGCCGATCGGCTCCCCGGGATTGCCCGGCTGGCGCAGCGCCAGCAGCACCGTCTCGTCGAAGCGGTGGCCCTCACCTTCGCTCACCGCATCCACCAACAGGCCGAAGCCAAGCAGCCCGGCAGCGAAGACCGCCAGCGCCAGCAGCGGCACGCCCTGGCTGGCCGCCAACCGGCCCCAGCGGACAACCAAATTCGGCGGGCGGGCGGGCGAGGGGGAAGGGCGGTCCATTGCACAGCGCTCCGGCATGGTTCAGTCAGACCCCAGCGCAACCCGCGGCGGCTTCGGCGGTTGCAGGAGCGCAACAGCCTTGGAGCCCATCCATGACCGCAGCGAGGACCGGCGCCGAGGCGAATCCCGATGAGGCCACGCCCGGCGGCGCCGGCCATGCGCTGCTCATCGTCAACCGCAATGCCCGCAGCGGTGCGGAGCAGGCCGAGGCGGCCCGCGCCGCGCTGCTCGCGGCCGGGCTGACGGTATCCGATTTCGTGCCGCCGAAGGGCATGTCCTGCACCGAGGCCATCCTGTCCGGCACCGCCGGCGGCGATGTCGACCGTATCGTGCTGGGCGGTGGCGACGGCACGCTGAACTGCGGCATCCCGGGACTGCTGCAGACCGGCCTGCCGCTCGGCATCCTGCCGCTCGGTACCGCGAACGACTTGGCCCGCAGCCTCGGCATTCCGCTCGGGCTGGAGGCGGCGGCGCGGGTGATCGCCCAGGAGGCGCCGCGGCCGGTCGATCTCGGCGAGGTCAATGGCCACCGGTATTTCAACGTCGCCAGCGTCGGCTTCAGCGCCGAGCTGGCCGGCGAGCTGAAGGCCGATGCCAAGCGGCGCTGGGGCAAGCTCGGCTATGCCATCGCCGCCTTTGGCCTGCTGCGCCGCGCCCGGCCCTTCACCGCGACCCTGATCCATGACGGCAAGGTGGAGCGGGTGAAGACCATCCAGGTCTCGGTCGGCAACGGCAAGCACTATGGCGGCGGGATGACCGTGTCCGTCGATGCGCGGCCGGACGACGGCGTCTTCGACGTCTACAGCCTGGAGGTCGAGAATTGGTGGCGGCTGGTGGCGCTGATCCCCTGGCTGCGCAGCGGCACCCAGGGCCGCTGGAAGGACGTCCGGGCCTTCCGCACCACGGCGCTGGAGTTGCGGACGCGAAAGCCCCGGCCGGTGAACACCGATGGCGAGCTGACCACCCGCACCCCGGCGATCTTCCGCCTGCACCCGGCCGCGGTCCGCATCTTCGCCCCGCCGCAGCCGGACTGAGAGCTTCCATCTGGGGGTTTCCGGCTGGGGGTTTCCGGCGCCGCGCCGACGCCGGCATGATGCGGCCATGCCCGAATTCCTCGCCCATGCCGCCCTGCTGCCCGATGGCTGGGCCAGCGATGTCCTGATCGCCGTCGATGCCGCCGGCTGGATCACCGAGGTCCGGCCGGGCGCCAGCCCCGGCATGGCCACGCGGCTGCCCGGCGTGGTCATCCCCGGCGTGCCCAACCTGCATTCGCACGCCTTCCAGCGCGCCATGGCCGGTGCGACGGAACGGCGCGGACCCGAGGGGCAGGACAGCTTCTGGAGCTGGCGGGAGGTGATGTACCGCTTCTCCGCCCGGCTCGGGCCGGAGGAAGTGGAGGCGGTGGCCGCCCAGTTGCAGGTCGAGCTGCTGGAATGGGGATTCACGAGTCTCGCCGAATTCCACTACCTGCACCACGCCCCGGACGGCACGCCCTATGCCGATCCGGCGGAGATGGCGTTGCGGCAATTGGCCGCCGCGCGGCGGAGCGGGATCGGGATCACCCTGCTGCCGGTGCTCTACCGCCACGGCGGTATTTTCGGGGTCCCGCCGGCGCCGGGGCAGCGGCGCTTCCTGCATGATCTCGACGGCTATCTGCGGTTGGTCGAGGCCTGCCGGGCAGCGGTGGCGGGCGACCCGCAGATGGCGGTGGGCGTGGCGCCGCATAGCCTGCGCGCGGTGACGCCCGAGATGCTGGCGGTGCTGGCCGGGATGGCTGGACCGATCCACATCCATGTGGCGGAACAGCCGCGCGAGGTGGCCGAATGCCTGGCGGCAACGGGCGCCCGGCCGGTCGAATGGCTGCTGGCGAACCTGCCCATTGATGCCCGCTGGTGCCTGGTGCATGCGACGCACATGACCGTGGCGGAGACCACTGGCCTGGCGGCGACCGGCGCCGTCGCCGGGCTCTGCCCGACCACCGAGGCCTCGCTCGGCGATGGATTCTTCCCGCTGCCGGCGTGGCTCGCCGCCGGGGGGCGCTTCGGGATCGGCACCGACAGCCATGTCGGCACCTCGGCGCGGGATGAGCTGCGGCTGCTGGAGACGGGCCAGCGGCTGTTGCTGCAATCCCGCGCGGTGACGACCAGCGACGCCGTGCCGCATCCGGGCCGGCGGCTGCTGGAGGGCGCGCTGGCGGGAGGTGCCCAGGCGCTCGGCCGGCGGGCCGGCGCCATTGCCCCGGGGATGCGCGGCGACCTCGTGGAATTGGCCGGCGATCACCCCTCGCTGGCGGGTCATTCCGGGGATACCCTGCTGGACGCCTGGATATTCTCCGGCCAGGCCAATCCCATCCGCAGCGTCTTCGTCGGCGGCCGGCAGGTGGTGGCGGCGGGACGGCATGTGATGGCGCGTGAGATCGGCGAGGAATTCGCCCAGGTGATGCGGAGGCTACTGGCATGAGCGATGGCGCGTTGCAGGGCAAGGTTGCCTATATCACCGGCGGCAGCCGGGGGATCGGCCGGGCCATCGCGCTCGCCTTCGCCGAGGCGGGGGCGGATGTGGCGATCTGCCATCTCGGCGATGCCGAGCAGGCGGCGATGCTGGTGCAGGCGGTGGCGGCGCGTGGCCGGCGCGGCTTCGCGGTGGAGGCGGACGTGGCCGATCCGGCGGCGACCCGGGCCTTCGCCGCGGCGGCCGAGGCGGCGCTCGGGCCATGCGACATCCTGGTGAACAATGCCGGGATCAACCTGCGCGGCCCCTTCGAGAGTGTGACGGAGGAAACCTACGACCGGGTCATCGACGTGCACGTGAAGGGCATGTTCTTCATGGCCCAGGCGGTCTACCCGGGGATGGTGGCGCGCGGCCACGGCAAGATCATCAACCTGGCCAGCCAGCTCGCGCTGAAAGGCGGGCCGAACATCACGCCCTATGGCACCGCGAAGGGAGCGATCATCGGCTTCACCCGCAACCTGGCCTGGGAGGCAGCGCCGAAGGGCATCCAGGTGAATGCTATCGCGCCGGGGCCGATCGAGACCGACCTGACGCGCTCGCGCGGGCCGGAATGGAAGGCGATGATCGAGGGGACGATCCTGGCGGGACGGCTGGGACGGCCGGAGGAAATCGCCGCGACGGCGCTGCTGCTGGCCGGGCCGGGTGGCGATTATTATGTCGG
>JAQGIA010000033.1 GCA_028291445.1 Belnapia sp. | reverse complement strand
CAACTTCACCTTCGGCCAGGGCGGCTACTACAGCCCGCAGAACTACGCCGCCATCAACATCCCGCTCGATTACCGCAGCCGGATCGGCGACCTCAGCTACCGGGTCGGCGGCACGCTCGGCTACGTCAATTGGCGGGAGAGCGATTCGCCCGCCTTCCCGACGAATGCGGGGATGCAGGCGCTGGCCGATGCGGAGGCCCGAAAGCCCCGGTCGCCGAACGACGCCGCCGTGATTTCCCGCTTCCCCGGCCAGTCGCAGAACGGGATCATCGGCGGCCTGCGGGCCGATGTGGATTACGCGCTGACCCCGCAGCTCAGCCTGGGCGGCGCCATCCGCTACGACAAGGCGGCCAATTTCGACGAGACCCGGGTCCTGCTGCGGCTGAACAACCGCTTCTGACGTCGCTTCGAGGAAGGCGCTTACCACTCCTCATAAGGCCGCCGCCTAGGCTGCCCCGCGGCCACTCCGACCCAGCGGAGTGACCGGGCATGGACCTTGCAACGCTGGGATTCCTGGCCGCGATGCGGCGATCGATGCCAGCACTACGGTGGCTTCCGTCGGGCTGCCGCCCAAGTTGGCCGCCACCGGCCTGATCTTCCAGGCGGCGGCGGAGATCTTCGTCGCCGAAAAAAAAGGGCCGGCGGTGGCAGGCATGGCGCCCGGTACCGCCGGCCCCAAGTGGCGACCCTGTGCCCAACCCCAGGTTGCGGCACCCGATCACTGGGAGGAGACGTCCAAGACAGCTGCTTGAACACAAACAGTATACGCGATCACGCTGCCGCGATCAAAACTTTCAACGGGAATTCGAGGGAAATAATACAACCGACTTCGCACCTGCGGTACAGCGCGCCATGCGCCTCATCCCACCGCTGCTGTTGCTGCTATCGGCCTGCGCCATCCCGCCGCCGCCCCAGGGGCCGCCACTGGCCTATCCGCCCGCCGCGCGGGAGCGGATGGTCCGTATCGCCCTGGCCGAATGGGAGGATTGGGGCAGCCGCACCACCATCCCGGGCCAGCCCCCCGTGGTCACCGGAGCCGAGAGCGACCCGGCCAATTTCCCCCGCGTGCTGGCCTATTGGCGCGTTGTCTCGCAGGACGAGGGGGCCATTGCCACCAATCGCCGGCGCTATGCCGCGGCCCTGGCCGGCGCGCCGGAGGGCGCGAGACTGTGGCAGGAGCCCTATTGGTCGGCCGCCTTCATCAGCTGGGTGCTGGCCGCGGCCGGCGTGGACCGGCGCGAATTTCCGCCCTCCGCCGCGCATTCCGATTACGTCGATGCGCTGATCCGCGATGCCCGGGCCTTCCCCGCCACCGCGCCCTTCCTGCCCCGCGACGTGGCGGAGCTGGCGCCGCGCCCGGGCGACCTGTTGTGTGCCGACCGCAGCCGCGTGCCGATCCGCGACTGGCGGGCGCGGGCGGCCGATGCCGGGCGCTTCCGGCCGATGCATTGCGACATCGTGGTTGCCGCCGGCCCTGGCGCGGTGGAAGCGGTCGGGGGCAATGTGCAGGATAGCGTGACCCGGAGCCGTTTCCCGGCGGACAGCCTGGGCTATCTTCTGCCCCGGACCGCCGGCGAGCCGGTTGCCTTCGTCCTGTTCGAGAACCGCCTTGGCCGCCTGCCCCCCTGGATGCCCCCCTGGAGCCCCACCCCATGACCGACCTCTTTGCCCCATTGACCCTTCGGGGCGTGACCTTGAAGAACCGTATCGGTGTCTCGCCGATGTGCATGTATTCCTGCGCCGATGATGGGCTGCCGACCGATTGGCACTACCAGCACCTGATTTCCCGCGCAGTCGGCGGCGCCGGGCTGGTGATGACCGAGGCGGCGGCGGTGACGCCGGAGGGGCGAATTTCCCCGGCCGATCTCGGCATCTGGTCCGATGGGCAGATCGCCGCGCATACCAGGCTCACCGCGGGCATCGCGGCAATGGGCGCGGTCCCGGCCATCCAGATCGCCCATGCCGGACGCAAGGCCAGCCGCAAGCAGGCCTGGGAGCATGGTCCGGCCAGCCCGGGCTGGGAGCCGTTGGGGCCGAGCGCCGTCGCCTTCGGCGATTACGCCACGCCGCATGCGCTGAGCGAGGCGGAGATCGCCCAGGTCATCGCCGATACCGCCGCGGCGGCGAAGCGCAGCGTCCAGGCCGGCTATCGCTTCATCGAGCTGCATGCGGCGCATGGCTACCTGATGCACCAGTTCCTTTCGCCGCTATCCAACCAGCGCAACGATGCCTGGGGTGGCGACCTCGATGGCCGCGCGCGGATTGTCGAGGAAGCGACCCGCGCGGTGCGGGCGGCGATCCCGGACGACGTGCCGCTATGCGTGCGGCTGTCGCATACCGATTGGGTGCCGGGCGGCTGGACCACCGGGGAGACGGTGGCGCTCTCGGCGCGGCTGAAGGCACTGGGCGTGGACATGATCGACGTGACCTCCGGCGGGCTGCATCACGAGCAGAAGATCCCGCTCGGGCCGGGCTACCAGGTGCCGGGCGCGGCGGCGGTGAAATCGGGCGCCGACATGCCGGTGGCGGCGGTCGGCCTGATCACCGAGCCGGAGCAGGCGCAGCAGATCCTCACCGAGGGCAAGGCCGACCTGATCCTGCTGGCCCGGGTGCTGCTGCGGGAGCCCTACTGGCCGCTGCGCGCCGCCGCCGTGCTGGGCCGGACCGAGGCCTTGCAGGTGCCGCCGCAATACGAACGCGGCTGGAACACGCTGGGCAAGATGACCCGCGACGCGGCCATCGCCGTGCCGCAGCGGCCGTTGGGCTGACGGCGATGAGCGCCTATCTCATCGCCAATATCGTGGTGACCGACCCGGCCCGCTTCGTCGAATACCGCGACCAGGTGGCGCCGCTGATCGCCCGCTTCGGCGGGCGCTACCTGGTGCGCGGCGGGGCGGTGACGCCGGTCGAGGGCGACCCCGGGTTGCAGCGCGTGGTGGTGCTGGAATTCGCCGATATGGCGGCGCTCCGGGCCTTCTACGACAGTGCGGAATATGCGCCGCTGATCGCCCTGCGGGCCTCGGCGACGGTTTCGAACGTGGCGCTGGTCGAGGGGGTCTAGGTATTACGCGGGACTGCTAAATTGCGATAAATTCCTGCCGAAACTTCGGGTTCAAGCCCCTGAATTCATTGCAGTTTGCGCGGAAATTGAGGAATTTATCGCCCAGTGCCCGGTTGACGGCCTGCCGTCAGCCGGGCGAGCTTCGATCCGTGTCCAATCCGACCATTGCTTTCCCGTGCCGACGCCGACACACCTTCCGGGTGGGTGGCGCCGTGCCGGCCTGGCGGGTGCGACGACGCGGGGGCTGAGACCCCGTTTCGTAGAGCTACTCCCGGAGCCCTGCCCACCCATCGGTCGGCGGGGTTTTTCATGGCCGAATTGGAACGCACGACAATGCAGCAGTCTCCGATGCGGGTCCGCCAGGCCGGACCCGCGGATGCGCCCGCGGTGCTGCGCCTGGTGCGGGACGCCTATGCGCGCTGGGTGCCGCTGATCGGGCGGGAGCCGCTGCCGATGCGCGTCGATTACGCCCAGGCGGCGATCGCGCATGACATCGCCCTGCTGGAGCGGGACGGGGAACTGCTGGCGCTGATCGAGACATTCGCCGCGCCGGGCCATCTTTTCATCGAGAATGTCGCGGTGGCGCCGACGCACCAGGGGCAGGGGCTCGGTCGCCGGATGATGGCACTGGCCGAGGCCGAGGCCAGGGCGGCGGGGCTTGGCGAGTTGCGGCTGCTGACCAATGCGGCCTTCGCCGCCAACGTCCGGCTGTACCAGGGGCTCGGTTTCCGGATCGACCGGACGGAGCCCTATCTGGCGGGGACCACGGTATTCATGAGCAAGGTTTTGTAAGACAACAATCCTATATCCCGGGCGCCGCGACGATGCAAGGAAAAGCCGTTTTTACGCCGCCGCCAAGGCCGGCTGCAGGCGTGCAGGATCCGGCCAGCAGGGCATCGGCCAGCGCCACCCCGGGGTGCCAAGCAGAGCTGCGCGCGGAGTGATGCGGCAGATTGCCGGGACGATGAAGCCGCCGATCGTCAGGATGAAGCTGGATGAAGACCAGTGAGGCCGGCCTCCCAGCCCTTGATCGGATCGCCCCTCCTTCACCGCGAGGCGGCGGCCCAGCCAAGCCTAATAGGTGGTGAAGAACGCGTCATCAGTCCGGCAGTGAGGATTGCGGCAGGCGAAATGGCGGCGGCGAGGCGGGAAACATCGTTGCCGAGGGCGGCGCCGAAGCCGCCGGGTTCGAGGAAGCCCCGTTGCAGGTCGATGACGACCGGCGGTGGCGGCGGCATCGAGGGCGATGGGGCGGGTTCGGCCGGCCCTTGCTGGGGCTGTCTGAAGGGGCCAAAGCCCCCGCATCCCTCACCTATGAATCAGGCACCCCAAGGCGCGCCTCGCAGCGCGCCTTGGGGGATCAGCGCCCGGTCAGGATCCGTTCGACCAACTGCTTCGCCGTCGGGATGAAGCCATTCGAATAAAATGGGTCGGAGGCAAAGCGATAGGCGTTGTGCCCGGCGAACATCAGGTTGTGTTCCAGCGCCCCGTCATGCGCCACGTCCTGCAGGGTCTTCTGGATGCAGAAGCTGCGCGGATCGGCCTTCTTGCCGTTGTCGAAGGTCGGTTCGTGCTGCGCCCAGTTGGAGAAGCGGCAGGAGGAGAGGCAGCCCATGCAGTCGATCTGGTCCTGCACGATGCTGCCGTGCTGGGCCGGGGTGACGAAGATCAGCGTATTATCCGGCGTGCGCATGGCTTCGGTGAAGCCCTCGGCCTCGAAGCCGGCGACGCGGGCGCGGTCATGCGGGGTCAGCCAGACCTTCCGCTTGCGCGGGCCGACGCCGTATTCCGCGACATGGTCGCCGACCGGCTCGGCGGTATAGGCCACCTGGCGATCGTTGCGGGCTTCCAGCTCGGCCAGGAACTGGTTGCGGACGGCGCTGGAAAAGAAGCCGGTGGGGGAGAAGCGCTGCAGCATCACGTCGCCGCTCTGCAGGGTCAGCAGGCGCTGCTTCCAGGCGTCCGAGATCGGGCTTTCCTGGGTCAGCAGGGGACGGGTGCCGAACTGGAAGGCGATCGGGCCCAGCTCGGGGTTGTCGATCCAGTCCTGCCATTCCTCCAGCCACCAGACGCCGCCGGCCATGATGATGGGCGTATCGTCCAGGCCGAATTCGCGCATCTGCTGGCGCAGCTTGAGGACGCGGGGGTAGGGGTCCTCGGGCTTCAGCGGATCTTCGGAATTGGAAAGGCCGTTGTGGCCGCCGGCCAGCCAGGGGTCCTCATAGACCACGCCGCCGAGCCATTCCCGGGTCTTGCCGTAGGAACGCTTCCAGAGCGCGCTGAAGGCCCGGCCGGAGGACACGATGGGGTAGTAGAAGACGCCGAAATCCTTGGCGATATCGGCCAAGCGATAGGGCATGCCGGCACCGCAGGTGATGCCGTTGATGAGGCCCTTGGCGCCTTCGAGGATGCCACGGACGACGCGCTCGGCGCCGCCCATCTCCCAGAGGATGTTGCAGTGGATGCGGCCCTGGCCGCCGGCCCGCTCATGCGCTTCCCGCGCCTGGGCGATGCCGCCGGCGATGCCGTAGGCCACCAGCTCCTCGTGCCGTTCCAGCCGGGTCTTGCCGTGATAGATCTGGCGGATGACCTGGCCGTCGGCATCGTAGCTGTCGGCATTGACGGCGGAGAACGTGCCGACCCCGCCGCCGGAGGCCCAAGCGCCACAAGTGCTGCCGTTGGAGACGGCGACACCCTTGCCGCCCTCTACCAGGGGGAGGATTTCGCAGCCGCCCATGCGGATTGCGTTGATAGCCTTCACGCGCCTGCCCTCAACTCTCGCAGCCTTAGGGGGTAGGATATAGGTGGTCCGGCACCGGAAGGGAGCCCCCCGGTGCCTGAACGGCCTATTCCGCGGCGTCGGTACGTTCGCGGCGCGGGCCACGATCGCGGCGGAACTCGCCGCGCGGCTCGCGGGCTTCGCCCTCGCCGCCCGGGCGGCGGGCGCCGACCTGCTCGGTGATATCGGCGCCGGTGGCCTGGTCGACCACCCGCATCGAGAGCTTCACCTTGCCGCGGTCGTCGAAGCCGAGGACCTTCACCTTGACCGCATCGCCGACATTCACGAGGTCCGTGGTGCGGTTGACCCGCTCGTTGGACAGTTCGGAGATGTGGACGAGGCCGTCCTTGGCGCCGAGGAAGTTCACGAAGGCGCCGAACTCGGCGGTCTTCACGACCTTCCCGTTGTAGATGGCGCCGATCTCGGCCTCGGCGGT
>JAQGIA010000012.1 GCA_028291445.1 Belnapia sp. | reverse complement strand
TTCGTATGCGTCGTTCCTCCTCTGTTCTGGAACGTGGGGCGGGGTTAGGGCACTGGTGGATCGGCGCGTGCAAGCCGGGGCGGTTGTCCTAGCCGGACATTAAGCCGTAGCCCATGTGGGTCTCGCGCAACAGCTGGCGCGATGCCCAAGGATACGGCAGGCTGATATGAAACCGGGCGGGGCCGTGATCCGCGCGGAATGGGAAGCTTGGGGGATAGACGATGGATCGCAGGAATTTCCTGAAGGGGACGGCCGCCGTCGGCTTGGTTGGCGTCTCCTCGGGACTGGCGGGGCCGGCCCTGTCGCAGGGCGCCGCGGCGCGCACGCTGCGCTTCGTGCCGCAGGCGAATCTCGCCAATTTCGACCCGATCTGGGGCACCCAGTACGTCGTCCGCAATGGCGCGGCGATGGTCTGGGATACGCTCTACGGCTTCGATGCCGAACTCAAGCCGCAGCGCCAGATGGCGGAAGCCGAGCAGGTTTCGGCCGATGGCCTGACCTGGGACTTCCGGCTGCGGCCGGGGCTGAAATTCCACGATGGCTCGCCGGTGCTGGCCAAGGACGTGGTCGCCAGCCTGACCCGCTGGTCCGCCCGCGACCCGATGGGGCAGATGCTGAAGGCGATCCAGCAGGAGCTGGTCGCGGTGGATGACCGCAACATCCGCTGGGTGCTGAAGAAGCCCTTTCCGAAGATGCTGATGGCGCTGGGCAAGAATTCCACGCCGATGGCCTTCATCATGCCGGAGCGCCTGGCGAAGACCGATCCCTTCACCCAGGTCGCCGATTTCATCGGCAGCGGGCCGATGCGCTTCAAGCGCGACGAATGGAACCCCGGCGCCCGCGCCGTCTTCGAGAAATTCGCCGATTACGTGCCGCGCGACGAGCCCAGCTCCTGGCTGGCCGGCGGCAAGCGGATGGGTGTCGACCGGGTCGAATGGCTGGTGATGCCCGATCCGGCGACGGCTTCCGCCGCGCTGCAGAACGGCGAGGTTGACTGGTGGGAGAACCCGATCACCGACCTGGTCCCGCAGCTCCGCCGCAACCGCAACATCCGCGTCGACATCGCCGATCCGCTCGGCAATATCGGCAGCTTCCGCATGAATCACACGACCACGCCCTTCAACGACGTGAAGGCGCGCCGCGCGGTGCTGATGGCGCTCAGCCAGGAAGACTACATGCGGGCCCTGGTGGGCGAGGACAACAACCTCTGGAAGCCGCTGCCGGGCTATTTCACCCCCGGCACGCCGCTCTACTCCGAGGCCGGCGGCGAGATCCTGAAGGGGCCGCGCAACTTCGACGCGGCCAAGAAGCTGCTGGCGGAATCCGGCTACAACGGCACCCCGGTCACCTGCGTGGTGGCGCAGGACCAACCGATCACCAAGGCGCAGGGCGACGTCACCGCCGATCTGCTGAAGCGGCTCGGCATGAACGTCGATTTCGTCGCCACGGATTGGGGCACCACCGGCCAGCGCCGCGCCATGAAGAACCCGATCGGCCAGGGCGGCTGGAGCATGTTCCACAGCTGGCACGCCGGCGCGGATTGCATCAACCCGGCGGTCTACAACGCGGTCCGGGCGAATGGCGCCGGCGCCTGGTTCGGCTGGCCCGATATCCCGGCGGTCGAAACCGAGATCGGCGCCTGGTTCGACGCCCCCGATGCCGCGGCGGAGAAGGCGGCGATCGACCGGGTGAACAAGGCTGCGCTCGACAACGTCGTCTATGCCCCGACCGGCTTCTTCCTGGGCTACCAGGCCTGGCGGTCGAATGTCTCCGGCATCGTCAAGGGCCCGCTGCCCTTCTTCTGGGGCGTGTCGAAATCCTGATGCCGGTTCTCTCCTGCAACATCCGGTCGTCCGATCGGCGGAGGGCCATAAGGCCCGAAACCGCCCATCGGCCAGCCGCGCCGAAGGCGCCGTAATATGTTCGCCTATATCGTTCGCCGCGTGCTGGCCACCATCCCGGTGATGGCCATCGTCGCGCTCTTCGTCTTCAGCCTGCTCTACATCGCGCCCGGCGACCCCGCGGCGGTGATCGCGGGCGATCAGGCAACCCCGCAGGACGTGGAGCGCATCCGCGCCTCGCTCGGCCTCGACCGCCCCTTCCTGGTGCGGTTCGGCGAATGGGTGTGGAACATCCTGAACGGCGACATGGGGGTCTCGATCTTCACCAACCTGCCGGTCACCACCATGATCAAGCAGCGGATCGAGCCGACCCTGTCGCTGATGATCCTGACGCTCTGCCTCGCGGTGTCCATCGCCGTGCCGATGGGCGTGATCGCCGCCTGGAAGCAGGGCACCTGGATCGACCGCGCGGTGATGGGCTTCGCCGTGCTCGGTTTTTCGGTGCCGGTCTTCGTGGTGGGCTACGTGCTGGCCTATATCTTCGCGCTGGAGCTCGATTGGCTGCCGGTGCAGGGCTACACCGCCTTCAGCCAGGGCTTCTTTCCCTGGATCGAGAACCTGATCCTGCCGGCCATCGCGCTGGGCGGCGTCTATATCGCGCTGATCGCCCGGATCACCCGGGCGACCATGCTTGAGGTGCTGCAGCAGGATTATATCCGCACGGCGCGCGCCAAGGGCGCCGGGCAGACCAATATCCTGTTCCTGCATGCGCTGAAGAATGCCGCGGTGCCGATCGTGACGGTCATCGGCATCGGCATCGCGCTGCTGATCGGCGGCGCGGTGGTGACGGAAAGCGTCTTCGCCATCCCCGGCCTCGGCCGGCTGACGGTGGATGCCATCCTGCGGCGCGACTACCCGGTGATCCAGGGCGTGATATTGCTGTTCAGCTTCGTCTACGTGCTGGTGAACCTGCTGATCGACCTGCTCTACACCCTGTTCGACCCGAGGATCCGGTACTGATGTCGACCTCAGCCGCCTTCTCCTCCACCCTCCTCCCGCAGGAGGTCGCGGCGGCCGCGCCCATGGGCGACGTGCTGCCGCCGTTCAAGCCGCGGCGCGGCTTCATGGGCTTCGTCCGGCGCAACCCGGCCATCGCCATCGGCGGCGGGCTGCTGCTGCTGATGCTGCTGATCGCCGTCTTCGCGCCGCTGCTCTGGACCGTCGACCCGACGGCCCTGGCGCCGGCGCGGCGCACGCGGGAACCTTCGGCGCAATACTGGTTCGGCTCCGACATGCTGGGCCGGGACGTCTATTCCCGGGTGCTCTACGGCGCGCGCGTCTCGCTGCTGGTCGGCTTCTCCGTCGCCTTCTTCGCCTCCATCGTCGGCCTCACCATCGGCATGATCTCGGGCTACGTCCGCTGGGCGGACAGCATCATCATGCGGATCATGGATGGCATGATGTCCATCCCGCCGATCCTGCTGGCGATCGCGCTGATGGCGCTCACCCGCGGCAGCGTGCAGAACGTCATCCTGGCGATCACCGTGGCGGAAATCCCCCGCGTCTCGCGCCTAGTGCGCGGCGTGGTGCTGTCCTTGCGCGAACAGCCCTATGTCGATGCCGCGGTCGCCGCCGGGACGCGGACGCCGCGCATCATCATCCGCCATATCCTGCCGAATACCCTGGCGCCCATCACCGTGCAGGCGACCTATATCTGTGCCGCGGCGATGATCACCGAGGCCATCCTGTCCTTCATCGGCGCCGGCACGCCACCGATCATCCCCTCCTGGGGCAATATCATGGCGGAGGGCCGCGCCCTCTGGCAGGTGAAGCCCTACATCGTCTTCTTCCCGGCGATTTTCCTCTCGATCACCGTGCTTGCGGTCAACCTGCTGGGTGATGGCCTGCGCGACGCGCTCGACCCGCGCATGGCGAAAAGGCTGTAACCGATGGCGCTTCTCCCCAATTCGCGAGGCGGGCAGCCGCTTCTGCAAGTCGAGAACCTGCAAACCCACTTCCGTACGCCGGACGGGGTCAACCGCGCGGTCGATGGCGTGTCCTTCGACGTCGCCGCCGGCGAGACCCTGGCCATCGTCGGCGAAAGCGGCTGCGGCAAGTCGGTGACGGCGATGTCCATCCTGCGGCTGATCCCGGAGCCACCCGGAAAAATCGCCGGCGCCATCCGGTTCCAGGGCAAGGATCTGCTGAAGCTGTCGGAGCCCGAGATGCGCAGCATCCGCGGCAACGAGATCAGCATGATCTTCCAGGAGCCGATGACCAGCCTGAACCCGGTGCTGAACGTCGGCCGGCAGATCGGCGAGACCCTGCGGCTGCACCAGGGCCTGTCGTCCAAGGACGCCGAGGCCAAGGCGGTCGAGATGCTGACCCTGGTCGGCATCCCCGAGCCCGGCCGGCGGGTGCGGGAATATCCGCACCAGCTTTCGGGCGGCATGCGCCAGCGGGTGATGATCGCCATCGCCCTGGCCTGCAACCCGAAGCTGCTGATCGCCGACGAGCCGACCACCGCGCTCGACGTCACCATCCAGGCCCAGATCCTGGAGTTGATGCGCGACCTGAAGCACCGGGTGGGTGCGGCCATCGTGCTCATCACCCATGACCTCGGCGTGGTGGCCGAGGTCGCCGAGCGGGTGGTGGTGATGTATGCCGGCAAGAAGGTGGAGGAGGCGCCGGTGATGCAGCTGTTCCGCACGCCGCGGCATCCCTATACCCAGGGCCTGCTGGGCTCGATGCCGAAGCTCGGCTCCTCGCTGACCGGCACCGAGACGCGGCTGGCGGAAATCCCCGGCCTGGTACCCAGCCTGAAGCAGAAGATCCCCGGCTGCGTCTTCGCCTCACGCTGTTCGCATGCGACCGATATCTGCGTGAAGATCGCACCGGCGCTGGAGTTGAAGGCGCCGGGGCATATCGCTGCCTGTCATTACGCCGCGAAGGAAGGGGCGATCGCCGCATGAGCACCCCCCTGCTCGAGGTCATCGACCTCAAGAAGCACTTCCCGCTCAAGGGCGGATTCTTCGGTGGCGTCACCGGCCATGTCTATGCGGTCGACGGCATCTCGTTCCATATCGACAAGGGCGA
>JAQGIA010000682.1 GCA_028291445.1 Belnapia sp. | reverse complement strand
TCGCACTCGGCGGCGACGGCTGCATGCTGGAGACGCAGCACCGGCTGCTCGGCCGCAACATTCCCATCTACGGAATGAATTGCGGCAGCGTCGGCTTCCTGATGAACGACTACCGCGAGGATGGGCTGCTCGAACGCCTGGCCGAGGCCCAGGCCGCCATGCTGCACCCGCTGCGGATGCGGGCCGTCTCGGCCGATGGCGCGGTACAGGAGGCGCTGGCGATTAACGAGGTCTCGCTGCTGCGGGAAACCCGCCAGGCCGCCAAGATCCGCATCCTTATCGACGGCAAGGAACGGCTGAGCGAGTTGATCTGCGACGGCGTGCTGGTGGCGACGCCGGCCGGCAGCACCGCCTACAACCTCTCGGCGCATGGCCCGATCGTGCCGCTCGGCGCCAATCTGCTGCCGCTGACGCCGATCTCCGCCTTCCGGCCGCGGCGCTGGCGCGGCGCGCTGCTGCCCGGGGATGCGCAGGTCGTGTTCGAGATCCTGGAAGCGGCCAAGCGCCCGGTCGCCGCCGTCGCCGATTATACCGAAGTCCGCGACGTCCGCCGCGTCGAGGTGCGGGAAGACCGCAGCATCTGCCTGACCCTGCTGTTCGACCCCGACCATGGGTTGAGCGAGCGGATCATCGCCGAACAATTCACGGTCTAGCCGGCGCGGCTTCGACAATGCAGGCGAGCCATCCCCCGGTGGGCAACGACCGCCGCCTGGTGGCGGCCATCGCGATCGGCCAGATGATCGGCTGGGGCACGCTGTTCTACGCCTTTCCGCTACTCGGCGCGCCGATCGAGGCGGAGCTCGGCTGGTCGCGGACCGCTTTCAACACCGGTCTGACCCTGGCCTTACTGGTCTCCGGCCTGGTGGCCATGCCGGTCGGCCGCTGGGTGGACCGGCGGGGCGGGCGCTGGCTGCTGGCGCTCGGCGGCTGGGGTGGTGCGGCGCTGCTGCTGGCCTTCGCCGGGGTCGGCTCGCTGCCGGGCTTCTGGATCATCTGGCTGGCGATGGGACTGGTGCAGGCCACCGCCCTCTGGGGCCCGGCCATGGCGGTGGTGGTGGCGACGGCGCGCGACCCGATCCGGGCCATCACCGGCATCACCTTCATCACCGGCTTCACCGCCACCGTCTTCGTGCCGCTGACCGCGCTGCTGATCGAGGCCTTCGGCTGGCGGGGCGCGCTGGTGGTGCTGGCGGGCTTGCAGCTCATCCCCGGCGCGCTGGCGCTGTGGCTGCTGCCGCCCGATGCGCCGCGCGGCCGGGCGGTCGGGCGCGGCGGCTTCAGCCTGGCCCGGGTGGTACGGTCGCGGGCCTTCCTCGGCATCGCCGGCAGCCTGGCGGCACATGCCTTCATCGGCGTCGGCCTCGGCGCCCATGCCATTCCGCTGCTGCGGGAGAAGGGGCTGTCGGAAGCCTCGGTGCTGACCCTGGTGGCCTTGCACGGTCCCTTCCAGGTCGCGGCGCGGGCGGCGCTGTTCGGGCTCGGCAAGCGCGTGACGATGCGCGGCGTCGGCCGGCTTGCCTCGCTGCTGATGCCGCTGGCGATGCTGGCGCTGGCCCTGGCACCGGCCGAATTCGCCTGGCTGGTGATCTTCATCCTGGCCTGGGCCATGGCGGATGGGCTGATGACCATCGTCCGGGCGGCAGGTGTCGCCGAGATCCTCGGCCGGGAGGGCTATGGCGCCATCACCGGGGCGCTGAGCGTCGTGACAGTGCTGCCACGGACCCTGGCGCCGGTGGCGATCGCGCTGATCTGGCAGGACGCCGGCGGCTATGGGCCGGTGCCCTGGCTATTGGCCGGGCTCGGGGCCATGGGCGCGGCCGCCTTCGCCCTGGCGGCGGCGCAGCCACCCCCGCTGGATGCTCAGGCGGCGGATGCTCAGGCGGCGGGCGGGGCTTCCTCGTCGTCGTCGATACCGACCGGCGGGACGTAGCCTTCCTGGCTTTTGATCATGATCAGCGTGCCGAGCACCATGCCCGCGAGCGCCACCAGATGCGGCAGGATGCCGGATTTCGGCATCATCCAGAGGGCGGCCACCAGAACCGCGGTCGCCACGGTGAAGCCGCTGATCCAGCGCCACATGTTCTGGTTCACATGGGCACTGGCATAGGCCGTCGAAGCCCGGTAGGCGCGCATCGGCATTGGTATACTCCCTGACCGGTGCAATGCCGGATTGCGCCAGCTAAGCCATGCCAACCGGCCCACGGCCAGAGGGATAGCCGGGAAGCCATCATTACATCTGCTTCATGATGCTCAGCGTAGCCGGTCGTCCTGGCGCAGGTTGGTGCCGCCCGAGCCACCCATATAGGGGCCGCTGACCCCTCCCCCAGCGGCGCAGCCAGCGAGCAGAAGCACCAGCAGCGTGGCCACTACCCGGCTCATGCGGCGTCATTCAGGTGGCAGGCGCTGCGGTGGCCGGGACCTATGCCGCGCAGCGCCGGGCGTTCCACCCGGCAGCGATCGAAGGCGAAGGGGCAGCGGGGATGGAAGTGGCAGCCGCTCGGCGGATTGAGCGGCGAGGGGATTTCTCCCTTCACCCCGGCGAAGGCGCGCTTGCGGGCGTCGATCCGCGGCACCTCGGCCAGCAGCGCCTGGGTATAGGGGTGGTTGGGCTTGCGGAAGACCTCCTCCGATGGAGCCTCCTCGACCACCCGGCCGAGATACATGATGACGACGCGGTCGCTGAGATACTCGACGACCCCGAGGTCGTGCGAGATGAACAGGTAGGTGAGGTCCAGCTCCCGCCGCAGCTTCATGAATAAATTCAAGATTTGGGCCTGGATCGAGACGTCGAGCGCCGCCACCGCCTCGTCGCAGACCAGGAATTCGGGCTGCACCGCCAGCGCCCTGGCGATCCCGATACGCTGCCGCTGGCCGCCGCTGAACTGGTGCGGGTAGCGCTTCTTCAGACCAGGGTCGAGGCCGGCGCGGCGGAGCTGCTCGTCGACATAGCCCTCGTAGTCTCCCCG
>JAQGIA010000491.1 GCA_028291445.1 Belnapia sp. | reverse complement strand
GGGGTCGCCAGCCTGGCGATGTTCGCGGCCGGTGCCTTCGCCGCCGATGGCCATTCCCCCCGCGCCGATGCCGGCCGCCTCGCCACGCTGGAAGCGGGCGACCTCGCCGCCGGCTTCCAGGCCGGGCCGGATAATCCGCTGGTCGGGCTCGAAGGCCGCGCCGCGCTGCTGCGCCGCTTGGGCGAGACTTTGCTGGCCGCCAGGCTGGACCGGCCTGGCGCGATCTTCGATGAGCTGGCCGCCACCGCCGCGGGCGGTCCCCTGCCGGCGCGCGCAATATTGGTAACGCTGCTGCGCCGGCTCGGTCCGATCTGGCCGGGGCGGGTGGTGCTGGGCGGCGTCAATCTCGGCGATTGCTGGCGGCACCCCGGCATCCGCCGCGCGGACGCGACCGATGGGCTGATCCCCTTCCACAAGCTGTCGCAATGGCTGGCCTATTCGCTGATCGAGCCCTTGCAGGCGGCCGGGATCGCGGTGACGGAGCTTGGCGCGCTGACCGGGCTGCCGGAGTATCGCAACGGCGGGCTGTTCCTCGACATGGGGGTGATCGAGGCGCGCGATCCGGCGACGCTGGCGGCGGAATATGCGCCGGGCGATGGGCTGGTGGTGGAGTGGCGGGCGCTGACGGTGGCACTCCTGGATGCGGTGGCGCCATTGGTGCGGCAAAGACTCGGCTTGGCCGAAGCGGAATTTCCCTTGGCGCGGGTGCTGGAGGGGGGGACCTGGGCAGCGGGGCGGCGGGTGGCGGCGGAGAGGCGGGCGGATGGGGGGCCACCGGTGAGGGTGGCGAGTGATGGGACGGTATTCTAGCAAAAATCTAGATTTTTATGTCAAATATTGGCCGAGCCACTTCTGATATGCGAATTCAATTAGAACCAAGTAAGTTGCTGTTATCAAAAATCCCTTCCAAGACTACTTGACGCATTTTGCCGCGGCATCCTCGTCGCGGTTCGCGCGCTATTACGATGGCCCGTCGGCTGCGGCTCCACACCGCCCCCGCCTGCCTGCTGTGGGACCGGGATCTGCCCGAAGCCACCGGTCCACCCCACTGGAGGGACACCTCCGGCTGGCGCCTGCCCCAAGGGCTGGTCCGGTGCCTGCTCCGCCCGCTCGATGGCCTGGCGCGGCGCTGCATCGGTCGTCGCCCACAGCGCTGGATGGAGCCGGCATGACGCGCCGCGCTCGCACCTCCCGCCCCGCTCCGCTATGGATCGAGGCTCCGGCCGGCCCTGAGGAGACCCCCTGACGATGCGGCACGTCCATGTCATCCGCCACCCGCTGGTGCAGCACAAGCTGTCCCTCATGCGCAGCACCGAGCGCTCCACCCAGGGCTTCCGCCGCCTGCTGAACGAGATCGGCATGCTGCTGGCCTATGAGGTGACGCGCGACCTGCCGCTGGAGGAAGTGGAGATCCAGACGCCGCTCTCGACCATGCGCACCCCGGTGCTGGCCGGCAAGAAGCTGGTCTTCGCTCCCATCTTGCGCGCCGGCATGGGCTTCGTGGACGGCATGCTGGAGTTGGTCCCCTCCGCCCGCATCGCCCATATCGGCCTCTACCGGGACCCCAAGACGCTGCAGGCGGTGGAATACTACTTCAAGGCCCCGCCCGATGTGGCGGACCGCCTGGTCATCGTGCTGGACCCCATGCTGGCCACCGCGAACAGCGCCGTCGCCGCGATCGACCGGCTGAAGGAACGCGGCTGCCGCGACCTGCGCCTGGTCTGCCTGCTCGCCGCGCCGGAGGGGATCGAGCGCTTCCACGGCGCCCACCCCGAGGTGCCGATCTGGACCGCCGCCATCGACAGCCACCTCGACAGCCACGGCTACATCGTCCCCGGCCTCGGCGATGCCGGGGACCGGATGTTCGGCACCAAGTGAGCCGCGCCCCACCAGACATCTGGACCAATCGGCCGGAGTCTGCGATGCATCCTAGCCTCAAGCGTCAGCAACCCATGGCTGATGGACAGGTCAGCCCCAGACATGGCCAGCAAGAAAAAGCCGTCCAAGCAGGGTCAGCCCAAACGGGGCCAACCTAAAGGGCGCCAGCCCAAACGGGGCCAGCAGTGCGCCGCCCTGCCTTTCCAGGAACGGGATGGCGAGACCCATGTGTTGCTCGTCACCAGCCGGGAGACGAAGCGCTGGGTGCTGCCTAAAGGCTGGACCGAAAAGCGCGGCGGCGCCAAGCAGGCCCAGCAGGAAGCCTTCGAGGAGGCCGGGATCACCGGCCAGATCGCCTCCACCCCCCTCGGCAGCTATGCCTATCCCAAGCGGCTGCAAAACGGCGCCACCGTCACCTGCGATGTCCAGGTCTTCGCCCTGGCGGTAGACCGGTTGCTGGACGAATGGCCGGAAATGGCCCAACGCGAGCGCCGCTGGTTCACCCTGCCCCAGGCCGCCATGGCAGTGGAGGAAGGTGATCTGGTGACCCTCATGCTGCGCCTCGCGGCACCCGAAGCCTGAGGCCGGCCGCCCTGCGGATCGATACCCTGCCGCTGCCGGGCGGGGGCCTGCTGGGCATGAGCCATTGCCCCGGACGCGGCCATGGCGACCTGGCCCAGGACCTGTCCACCGCCCGCGCCTGGGGCGCCGCCGACCTGCTGACCCTGCTGGATACGCCGGAACTGCCGCCCGGCTTCGGGGCCGCCGTCGCCGCCGCCGGGCTGCGCTGGCACCATGCCCCGATCCCCGACATGCAGCCGCCGGGCGCCGCCTTCCTCGCCGGCTGGGCCGTGGCCGGGCCGGCGCTGCTGGCCGAATGGTCGGCCGGCAGCCGGGTGCTGGTGCATTGCGCCGCCGGGCTCGGCCGTACCGGCACCGTCGCCGCCCGGCTGCTGGTGAGCTTCGGCCTGGCCCCGGCGGCGGCCATCGCCACGGTCCGCGCCGCCCGCCCCGGCGCCATCGAGACGCCGGAGCAGATCGGCTTCATCCATCACGGGCCATCCTTGCTACCCCGCTGAGAGGGCGTCCTCCCCGGCCGCATCCAGCACATGGAGCGCATAGGTGAAGGCGGCGCCCGCATTCAGCGCGATGGCGACGCCCAGGGCCTCCGCCATCTCCGCCTTGCTGGCGCCGGCGACCTTGGCCTTGCGCACATGGGCATCAATGCAGCCGTCGCAGCGGGTGGTGACGGCGACCGCCAGGGCGATCAGCTCGCGCGTCTTGGCGTCCAGGTGCTGCGTCGTGGCGGCGCCGCGGGCCAGGGCGCCGAAGCCCTTCACCAACTCGGGGTGCAGCCCGTTCAGTTCCTTGCCGCGCAGCCGTGTGGCGGCGTTGTAGGCATCCCAATCCTTGATCGCACTCATCTGGCCATTCCCCTGAATTGCGAAGGGCGCGGGAATGATCCCGCGCCCTCGCATCCTGGGTGGTCCGGGCGCGGAGGGCTACTCCACCGCCTCCGGCTCCTTCTCCGCCTCGCCATCGCCGGGCCCTTCCTCGGGCTTCGGCAGGGCGGGCGGCGCCGCTTCCATGTAGTCGAAGGCGAGCGCGCCATCGCGCATATTGACCTTCACCGAGCCGCCCTTGGCGAGCTTGCCGAACAGCAGTTCCTCGGCCAGCGGCTTCTTGATGTATTCCTGGATGACCCGGGCCAGCGGCCGCGCGCCATACAGCGGATCATAGCCACGTTCGGCCAGCCACTCCTTGGCGGCCGAGGATAGCTCGATGGTCACGTTCCGGTCCGCGAGCTGGGCTTCCAGCTGCATCACGAATTTCTCGACCACCTGGCCGACGATTTCCTGCGTCAGGCCGGAGAAGGGCACCACCGCATCCAGCCGGTTACGGAATTCGGGGGTGAACATCCGCTGGATGGCCTCCGTATCCTCGCCGATGCGGACGCTGCTGCCGAAGCCGATCGCCGGCTTCGCCATGTCGGCCGCGCCGGCATTGGTGGTCATGATCAGGATGACGTTGCGGAAATCGACCGTCTTGCCGTTGTGGTCGGTCAGCTTCCCGTGGTCCATGACCTGCAGCAAGATGTTGTAGAGGTCCTGGTGGGCCTTCTCGATCTCATCCAGCAGCAGCACCGCATGCGGATGCTGGTCGATGCCGTCGGTCAGCAACCCGCCCTGATCGAAGCCGACATAGCCCGGCGGCGCACCGATCAGCCGGCTCACCGCATGACGCTCCATGTATTCCGACATATCGAAACGGATCAGCTCGATGCCGAGAATGAACGCAAG
>JAQGIA010000489.1 GCA_028291445.1 Belnapia sp. | reverse complement strand
CCGCCACCAGCGGCGCCGCGACCAGCCCGGCGCAGGGCAGGGCGAGCAGCGCCCACAGCGGCATCCGGGGCACCGCCGGCGGTCGCCGGGCGTCCGGTTCCCCGCCCTCCGGCCTTGTTGCGGGCCTTGTTGCGGGCCGTGGTGCGGGCCGCGGCGCGGGAGGCGCGTCCGGCAGGATCGGTCTGGCCGCCCGGCGTGCTGCCCCGGTGCTATTCCGCCGCCTTTTTCGCGGCCCATTCGGCGACGCTCAGCCGCGGCACCTCGATCCGGTCGGTGGTGCGGGCATACCAGCCGCGGCCGTGCATGCGGCCGACCAGGTTCATCTTCGGGGTGTCGACGTAGCATTTGGCGGCGTCCAGCACGCAGTCGTCGGCGATGTGGACGGCGACGACGCGGCCGAGGACGATGGTGTGCTCGCCGGCCGGGACCAGCTGGTAGGTCACGCATTCCAGCGCGACCGGGCTCTCGGCGATGCGCGGCGGCTTCACCTTGGCGGAGGCCAGGCGGCTGAGGCCGGCCTCGGCGATCTCGTCGACGCCGGGCTCGAAGTCGACCGCGGTCGCGTTCATCTGGTGGATCGCCGTCTCCGGCACCAGGCAGACCACGAATTCGCCGGTGGCGCGGATATTGGCGGCGGTGTCCTTCAGCGCACCCGGCGCCTTGGGACCGCAGCCGATGCCGACCACGACGGGGTTCGAGGAGAAGGCGTTGAAGAAGGAATAGGGCGCCGCGTTGGTGACGCCATCGGCATCCTGCGTCACCACCCAGGCGATCGGCCGCGGCACGACCGAGGAAACGACCAGCTTGTAGCAGTCCTGCGGCGAGAGCGTCTCGAAGTCGAACAGCATGGGCAGGGTCCTTACAACGCCTGGAACGATCGGATCGGCCGGAACGTGACGCGCGGCGGCGGGGCTGTCGAGTGCCGTTTGCCGATTGTTAAAACCGGCGGGCGCAGGCTGCGAACATCGGGAGTTTTGCCATGCGCTCGTTCCAAAACCTTTCTGTCGGCCGCAAATTGGCCGCCAGCGTCATTCTCGCGGTGCTGTTCCTGGCTGGGATGGTGGGGTTGGTGGTGTCCAACCTCCGTTCGGCCGAGCAGGAGCAGGAGGCCGAGCGGGTCGCCAGCGCCGCCCAGCTCGCCGTGCAGCAGGGCGCCACGGGGGTCGGCCACACCGCCGCCTTGCTGCGGGAAGCGATGATGGCGCAATCCACCCAGGCGGCGGACCAGGTCATCGCCAGCATGAAGGAACAGGCCGCCGCTGCCCGGGGAAGGCTGGAGGCCGCCGCCGCGCTCGCCTCCAACGAGGCGATGCAGACCAGGCTCGCGACGGCGGTCCGGGCGCTCGATGATTTCGTCGCCCTGACCGCGGAGCAGGCGGAGCTGCGCAAGCAACTGGTCAACGAACGGGACGGTCCCTTCGCCCGGACCACGGCGGAATACGACCAGGCCTATGAGGCGATCGCCAGCATGCTCGAGATCGATGTCCCGGCCGAGGCGCGGGACGATGCGCGGCAGCGGCTCGGGGTGTTCCAGCTTGCCGTGAACGAGGTCCGGCTGGGCGCTCAGCGGTTCCTGGCGACCGGGGAGGACAGCCAGGCCCGGCGGGTGCGGCGGGCGGCGGCGCAGCTGCGGGTGCATCAGCGGGCGGTCGGGTCGATCCCGGTGGTGGCGACCGCGGCCGCCGACCTGCGGCGGATCATCGCCGTGGCCGAGACGCTGGCCGTCTCCGGCGTTCGGCTGGTGCAACTGACCGAGGCGGCGGCGACCGCCAATACCGAGCGGAGCATGCCGGCACGGGACAGGCTGGAAGCGACGCTGCGCGACACGGCGGAGATGCTGACGGCGGAGGCCTCCGCGCGGGCAGCCGATGCGGCCGCCAGCGGCGTGGCGCTGCGAAGCAACGTATTCTGGATCGGCGCTGCGGTGGCGCTGCTGCTGGTGCTGTCCGGCTGGATGAATGCCCGGGCCATCGGCCTGCCGCTGCGACGGCTGGTCGGCACCATCCGGGCGATCGCCGGCGGCGATGCGGATGTCACCGTGCCGGATCGTGGCCGGCGGGACGAGATCGGCACCATCGCCGAGGCGGTGGAGGAGCTGCGCGGCACCGTGCAGCGCGCCTTCGCCCAGCAGCAGATGCTGGAGCAGCTGCCGATGGGGGTGATGACCGCCGACCCCCGCCACGGGTTCCGCATGACCTCGATGAACCCGATGACGCGATCGCTGCTCGGCCAGGTCGAGCATGTCCTGCCCTGCAAGGTGGCCGACCTGCTGGGCCAGGGCATCGAGATCCTGCATCCGCAGCTGGAGCAGCAGCGGGCCATCCTGGCCGATCCCGAGAAATTGCCGCAGAAGGTGCGGATCGTGCTGGGCAAGGAGGTGATGGATCTGGCCATCAGCGCCATCCGCGATGCCCGGGGCGAGTATGTCAGCACCATGCTGGTCTGGTCTCTGGCGACCGCCCAGGCGCGGCTCGCCGACCAGTTCGAGGCCGATATCGGCGGCGTCGTCCAGGCGGTGGCCTCGGCGGCGGCGCAGGTGCAGGGCGCCGCCCAGGCGCTGTCCGGTGCTGCCGCGACCAGCGACCGCGAAGCGGAGGCGGTGGCCGAGGCCGGTAACCGGGCCGGTGCCGATGTGCAGGCGGTGGCGGCGAGCGCCGAGGAATTGGCGACGAGCGTCGCCGAGATCAGCCGGCAGGTGGCCGAGGGCGCGACCATCGCCCGGGCTGCCGCGGCCGAGGCGCGGGCCACCGACGAGACGGTGCAGGGCCTGGCCCTGGCGGCGCAGAAGATCGGCGATGTGGTGCGGCTGATCGGCAATATCGCCGGTCAGACCAACCTGCTGGCGCTGAATGCCACCATCGAGGCGGCCCGCGCCGGCGAAGCGGGCAAGGGCTTCGCCGTGGTGGCGTCCGAGGTGAAGGCGCTGGCCGGGCAGACCGCCAAGGCGACCGAGGAGATCTCCACCCAGATCTCCGCCATCCAATCGGCGACCGGGGCGGCGGTGACGGCACTCCGTTCCATCGGCGGCACGATCGAGCGGATCAACGAGGTGACCACGGCGATCGCCGCCGCGGTGGAGGAGCAAGGCAGCGCGACGCAGGAAATCGCCCGCAGCGCCACCCAGGTGGCCGAGGGGACCTCCGCCGTCGCGGTGCGCATCCAGGACGTGCAGCGCGCGGCACGGGAAACCGGCGAGGCTTCGGCCGGGCTGCTCGGTGCGGCCGATGGGCTGACCGGCCATGCCGGTGCGCTGCGCGAAAGGGCCGGGCAGTTCCTGGTCAATATCCGCAGCGCCTGAGGCGTCTGGTGCCGGCAGGAGCGGGGGATTAGCCTCGGCGCCTTCCGGAGGAGGCGCGAAGCGCATGAGCATCCCGACCCAACAGGTGGCGGCGGTTTATCATCGCCGGGTGGGCGACATCACCATCACCGCCATCGGCGACGGCCATCTCGATGGCTCGATGGCCGTCATCCAGAACATCCCGGCCGAGGAAGCGGCGCAACTGCTGCGGGATGCCTTCCGCCCGGTGCCGCGGCGGACGGCGGTGAATACCTTCCTGATCCGGTCGGCCGGGCGAACCGCCCTGGTCGATACCGGCTGCGGCCCGGCGATGGCGGCGACCGGCGGCAAGCTATTCGCCAATCTGGCGGCGGCGGGGGTGGACCCGGCCAGCATCGACACGGTGCTGCTGACCCATATGCACCCTGATCATTCGAACGGGCTGGCGGATGGGGACCGGGCATTGTTTCCCAACGCCGAGCTGGTCATGCACGCAGCCGAGCTGGCGCATTGGCATGATGACGCGGCGATGGCCCGGGCCGACGAGACCGGCCGGCTACGGAATTTCCAGGCGGCGCGCGACCAGGCGGCACCCTACCGGCTGCGGACCCGGACCTTTACGGGTGGCGAGGTGTTCCCTGGCGTCACCGCCATGCCCTTTCCCGGCCATACGCCGGGGCATAGCGGCTACCTGCTGGCCTCCGGCAAGGACAGCCTGCTGATCTGGGGCGACATCATCCATGTGCCGGAAATCCAGGTGCCCC
>JAQGIA010000629.1 GCA_028291445.1 Belnapia sp. | reverse complement strand
GGCGGCCGCGCTCGGCGTGGTCGGCGCCGCCTTCTTCGCCGCGATCGAGGGCAAGTTGAGCTTCCGTCTGCTGAATGCCAGCGCCGAGGCCACGGCGCGCAACACTGCCTTGCTCGGCCTGATCATCTTCGGGGCCTATCTGCTCAACTTCCTGCTGACCGCGATCAACGTGCCGCAGACCCTGGCCGGCTTCATCGGTGGCCTGCCGCTGCCGCCATGGGCGATCATGGCCTGCATCCTGGCGCTGTACCTGGCGCTCGGTACCTTCATGGAGGGATTCTCCATGATCATCACCACCGTGCCGGTCGTCTTTCCCATCGTCACCGCGCTCGGCTACGACCCGATCTGGTTCGGCGTCATGGTGACCATGCTGGTCGAGATCGCCCAGATCAGCCCGCCCGACGGCACGGTGATGTATGTGCTGCAGGGCATGCGGCCCAGGCCGGGGCCCATCACCGATGTCTTCGTCGGTGTGATGCCCTTCCTTGGGGCCTATCTTTTCGCGGTGGTGCTGATGATGATCTGGCCGGATATTGCGCTCTGGCTGCCGCGCATAATGGGTTGAGGAATACGCAGTGACTGCAACAGAACGGCCGGTCCGCATCGCAGTGGATATCGGCGGCACCTTCACCGACCTCCAAATCCTGGATGCGCGGGACGGCTCGGTGCGTGCCTGGAAGACGCCGACGACGCCGGAGGACCCCTCCGTCGGCCTGCTCCGTGGCGTGACCGAGGCCGCCGGGCGGTTCGGCTTCGCACTGGCCGATGTCGGCTTGCTGCTGCACGGCACCACCATCGCCACCAATGCGGTGCTGGAACGCAAGCTGGCCCGCGGCGTGTTGCTGACCACGGCCGGCTTCGAGGACGTGCTCGAAATCACCCGGCATGTGCGGCGCGAACTCTATGCCGTCGATCCCGATCCTTTTCCCTGCCTGATCGAACGCGACCGGCGGCTCGGCGTGCCGGAACGGCTGCGCGCCGATGGCAGCGTGGAGACGCCGCTGGATGAGGCGGCGCTGCCCGGCCTGTTGGCGCAGCTCGATGCGCTGGGGGCCGAGACCGTCGCGATCTGCCTGCTGCACAGCTACGTCAATCCGGTGCATGAGCAACGGCTGAAGGCCCTGCTGCAGGCCGCGCGTCCGGGACTGCCGGTGTCGCTGTCGTCCGAGGTCAGCCCGGAAATCCGCGAGTACGAGCGGGCGAGCACCACGGTGCTGAATGCGCTGCTGGTGCCGGTGGTGAAGGCCTATCTGGATCGGCTGGAGGCGCGGCTGAGGGAGGGTGACTTCCGGCCGCTGGTCTTCCTCGTGCAGTCCAACGGCGGCGTGTGCAGCCTGCGCACCGCGGCCGAGCAGCCGGCCCGGCTGCTGCTTTCCGGTCCCTCCGGCGGGGCGCTGGCGGCTGGGCGGATCGCCCAGCTCCTGGCGCGGCCGAACCTGGTCGCTGTGGATATGGGGGGCACCAGCTTCGACGTCTCGGTCGTGCAGGGCGGCCGCGTCTCGGTCATCACCCAGGGCGAGATCGACCGGTTGCCGGTCCGCCTGCCGATGGTCGAGATGCGGACCATCGGCGCCGGCGGCGGCTCCATTGCCAGCGTCGACCAGGGCGGCCGCCTCATGGTCGGCCCGCGCAGCGCCGGCGCACGTCCCGGCCCGGTCGCCTATGGCCGTGGCGGCACCGAGCCGACGGTGACCGATGCCAATCTGGCGCTTGGCCGGCTCGACCCGGATTACTTCCTGGGGGGCGCCATGAAGCTCGACATGCCGGCCACCCGCGCCGCCATAGATGCCAAGGTCGGCACGCCGCTGGGGCTTGCCGTGGAGCAGGCGGCGCAAGGCATGCTGACCGTCACCAATGCCAATCTCGGCGCGGCGGTCCGTCTCTCGCTGTTCGAGAAGGGGCTCGATCCGCGTGATTTCTCCATGTTGTCCTTCGGCGGTGCCGGCGGGCTGCATGCCACCGACGTCGCAGCCGAGATGGGCATCGCGGAAGTCATCTTCCCGCGCGAGCCCGGCACGCTTTCCGCGTACGGCATCCTGTACAGCGACCTGGTGCAGGATATCGCACGCTCGCGCGTGATGCCCGCCGTGCCGTCCAGCCTCGCCGAGATCACCCGGCTGGCAAGCGAGTTGCGGGCAACGGCGGATGCGCGGCTTGCCGCCGATGGGGTGGCTGCCACGGCGCGCGGCATCGAGGTCGCGGTCGACATGCGCTACCACGGCCAGGCTTTCGAGCTGCTGGTGCCCTGGGGCGACGTCGTGGCGCCGGATGCCGCGGCGCTCGCCATGCTGCTCGCCCGATTCCACGCGATGCACCAGCAGCGCTTCAGTTATTCGGATGCGGCGGAGGCGGTCGAGATCGTCACCCTCCGGGTCATCGCCACCGGCCGGCTGGCGAAACCGGAATCGGCGGAGCCGGTGCCTGCTGCGCGCCCGGCCCTGAAGGGCAGCCGCCGCGTTTTCGAGGATGGTGCTTGGCGCGACATCCCCATCTGGGACCGCGAGGCCCTGGCGGCCGAGAATATCGTCACCGGTCCTGCCATCGTCGAGGAACCCTTCGCCACCCACTACATCAGCCGTGGCTGGACCGCATCGCTCGGTGCCGCCGGCGCGCTGATCGCGAGGACCACGCCATGACATTGGGGCCCATCGAGATCGAGGTCATCCGCAATGCGTTGACCGCCGCCGCCGCCGAGATGGACGTCACCGTCTGGCGCACCAGCCGCAGCACCATCGTCCGCGAGCTGCTCGACTATTCCACCGCGGTTTTCGATGCCGAGGGCAACAACCTCGCGCAATCCGCCCGTATTCCCAGCCACCTCAACAGCATGTCGCATTTCCTGCGCGAGCTGCTGGACAAATGGGTGGATGTCGCGGATTGGGGACCGGACGACGTCGTCATCTCCAACGACCCCTATTGCGGTGGCCAGCATCTGCCGGACATCACCGCCTTCAAGCCGGTCTTTCACGAAGGCCGGCGCATCGCCTTCGTCGGCACGCTCTGCCACCACATCGATGTCGGCGGCCTTGTCGCCGGCAGCTATGCGGCGAAGGCGATCGAGATCTTCCAGGAGGGTCTCCGTATCCCACCTGTGAAACTGATCGAGAAGGGGGTCCGCAACGAGGGCGTCTGGGCGATGATCCGGCAGAATATCCGCAAGCCGGATTTGCTGCTGGGCGACCTGCAGAGCCAGATCGCCTCGCTCGAAGTGGGTGCCGCGGCGTTGCGCCGGCTGGCGACGCGCTATGGCGCCGATGGCATGATCGAAGCCGGCGCCCGCATCCTCGACATGAGCGAGGCGGCGATGCGCGCGGCCATCGGCCGGATGCCGGATGGCACTTATGAGTTCACCGATTGGCTCGACGATGATGGGATCGATCTCGACAAGCCGATCAAGCTGCATGTCGCCGTCACCATCACCGGCGAGACGATCAGCGTCGACATGTCGGGTTGCTCGCCCCAGGTGCAGGGACCGACCAACGCGACCCTGGCCAGCAGCAACGCCGCCGTGATGTTCGCCGTCATGTGCGCTTGCGACGAGCCCTTCGCCGCGAACGCCGGCTGCTACCGCCCCATTTCGACCATCGCCCCGGAAGGGCTGGTGGTGAATGCCCGCCACCCGGCGCCGGTGGTCCATCGCATCGCGGTGACGCATCGCTTGCTCAATGCGATGTTCGGCGCGCTGCACCAGGCGGTGCCGGATCGCATTCCTGCCGCCTACTACGGCAACTCCTATGTCTGCACCTTCCAGACCGTGGCGGCCGATGCGAAGCGCGAGGTGCTGGTCGAGATCGAGATCGGCGGCACCGGCGCGCATCCGAGGAAGGATGGGGTGAACGCGCTCTCCTCCGGCATGCACAACAACAGCAATATCCCGATCGAGATGATCGAGGCGCAGGCGCCGCTCACCATCACGCGCTACGAATTGCTGGCGAATTCGGGCGGCGCCGGGAAGCGGCGCGGCGGCCTCGGCCTGGCGCGCGAATGGCGCATCGACAGCCCCAGCTGCTTCTTCACCGCCAACATGGATCGCTTCGTCCATGCGCCCTATGGCCTGGCCGGCGGCGGCCCGGCCGCGGTGGGAAGGCTGGTGCTGCTGCGCGACGGCGTCGAGACGCCGATGCCGCCGAAGTCGGACAATGTCCCGCTTCGCCAGGGCGACCGGATACGGCTGGAAACCTCGGGCGGCGGCGGCTTTGGCGATCCGGCCCAGCGCGATCCGGCGGCAGCCGCGCGCGACCGGCGGTTGGGCTATGTCGCATGAGCTTCGACCCAAGCGCCCATCGCATGGTGCCGGAGCAACGCTGGTTCGAGGATTTCCAGCTCGGCGAGCGCTTCCCGCTGCCCAGCCGCACGATGACCAGCGGCCTTTTCGCTGCCTTCCAGGCCGCATCCGGCGACAATCATCCGATCCATTACGACCGGGAATTCTGCCGCGCCCATGGCCATGCGGAGATGCTGGCGCATGGCTATCAGGTGGCGATCCAGACCTGTGCCGGCGCCGGCATCTTCCCGCATCTGGTCGAGGAGTCGATGAAGGGATTCCTCGAACAATCCAGCCGCTTCCTGCATCCGGTGCTCTGCAGCGACACGCTCTACCCGTTGCTTGCGGTGGATGAGCTGACGCCGCAGCGCAGCACGGGCATCCTCGGCCTGCGCAGCACCGTGCATAACCAGCATGGCGTGCAGGTGCTGGAGGGCCGCCATCGCTATCTGCTGCGGAAGCGCCCGACCTGATCCACCTGCCGCCTAATCCACTTGTCCGAGGCCGGAAGCGCGGATCAGCTCGGCATACTTCGCCGTCTCCGCCTGCACGTAGCGGGTGAATTCCTGCCGTCCCAGATAGCGGATCGGGTGGGCGGCCCGCGTCATCCCTTCCACGACCGATGGCGTGCCCAGCGTGCGCCCGCAGGCCGTGTCCAGCCGGGCCAGGGTAGCCTCCGGCGTATGCGCCGGGGCGAAGATGCCGGTCCATAGCGGAAACACCAAGTCATGGCCCTGTTCGCGCAAGGTCGGCGCATCGGGCGTGTCCGGGCTGCGCCGTTCGGCAAACACGGCGATCGCGTGCATGCCGTATTGCTGCACGAGATTGGCCTCCGCCGTCAGCATCTGCACCGTGCCCTGCTGCATCGCGAGGATGCTGTCGCCGGAGCCACGGTAGGGAATATGGTTCATCTCGATCCCTAGCGCCCGGGTCATCGCCGTCATCGCCAGATGCCCAAGGCCGCCGACGCCGCCCGAGGCATAGGGCACCTGGCCGGGTGCGGCCCGGGCCCGGGCCGCGATGTCCTCGATGCTCCGGATGCCGGAGTTCTTCGGGGTCATCAGCGTCGCGGGCGCCTCGGCGATCAGGCAGACCGGCGCCAGTTGGTCGGCCCGGTAGGGCGCATTGGCCCGGAAACTCGGCTGGATGACGATCGCCGCCATCGAGGTCAGCAGCAGGGTCGCGCCATCCGGCTTGGCGCGAACCACCTCGGCGGTGCCGATCGTCCCGGTCGCCCCGCCGACGTTGCGGATCAGCAGCTGCCCGCCCAGTTCCTCGGCCAGCACCGGCTGGATCAGCCGGCCGATGATGTCGGTTCCGCCGCCGGCCGGCCAGGGGATGATGAGCTGGATCTGCGCCTGGGCCACGCCCGAGTGGAGGCAGACCCCGACCGCGCAGGCGGCCAGCAGCGGCACTATCCGCATGGTGATTATCCCTCTCCCTGGGCCCCGCCTGTTTCGGCAGGTGCCTGGGTGGAGGCTAGCGATACGCCGGCTGCCTCCGCAACGGTTACGCCACGAGGCGGCGGATATAGCGGCGGGAGGTGCGGAACAGCGGCCGCACCCGCTCGGTCCAGGGGGTGCTGCGGGCCGCGATCCATTCGGGGGTCTCGTTCACCTCCGGCCGTTCGAAGCGATAGGCCGCCAGCAGGTTCGGTGCGCCCGCGTCCAGCCGGCGGTAGCGGGTGCCGCCGATGCAGCCGGGGCAGGAGGTCAGCATCGGCAGGTGCTCCTTCTCGTACCAGTCGAAGATCGCCGGCAGATCGGCCTCGGCGATGTCGAGCTCGACCGTGTAGAGGAAGGGCGCCGGCCGGCTGACATCGCCGAGCGAGGCGATGAAGGCATAGGGGATGCCATCCGCGGCATCCGCCGGCGGGTTCTCCAGCCAGTGCCAGATGTCGCCAGGATTCTCGATATCCTGGTAGCGTATTCCGGGACCGCGCCCCGGCTGGATCAGCAGATCGGCCATTTTGTTTCCTCCGTCCTCGCGGCAGTATCGCCGTCAGAGCGCAAACGACAAGCGCGGGAGAGATCGTCCATGGCCAGAATCCCCTATGCCGACCCGGCAGCGCCGGAGCATGTGGCGGCGGCGGCACATATCGTCGCCAGCCGCAAGAAGCTCGGCCACCTGCATCGGATGCTGCTGCATAGCCCGCCGGTGGCGATGGGCTGGATCCAGATGTACGATGCCGTCCGCTGGAAGACCGCGCTCTCCGGCAAGCTGCGCGAGATGGCGATGTGCCAGGTCGCCGCCATCAACGGCGCCGCTTACGAATGGGCCGCGCATGCCCCCATCGCCCTCCAGGAAGGCGCGACCCAGGCGCAGCTGGATGCCCTGCCGGACTGGTCCGCCTCGGATGCCTTCGATGCGACGGAACGCGCCGCCCTGGCGCTCTGCGATGCGATGACCCGGCATGTCCATGTGCCGGAGGAGGTCTTCGCCGCGACGCGCGCCGTGCTGCCGGAGCGGGAGCTGGTCGAGCTGGTGGTGACGATCGCCGGCTACAACTGCGTCTCCCGCGTGCTGGAGGCGCTGGGGATCGACGGCGCGGATCCACTCTCGTGAAGGCGGCTATCGTCACCGCAACCGAACTCAGGGCGCCCGAGCCCCGAACCGCGCAGGAGAATCCAGCATGTCACGCGTAGCGGTCATCGGCGCCGGCACCATGGGCCATGCCCTGGCGCTGGTCTTCGCCCTCGGCGGCCATCAGGTGCGCCTTACCGACAGCAACGAGGCCACCCTGGCCCGGGCCCAGGGGCTGATGGAGAAGGCCCTCGCCACCCTGGTCGAGGGCGGCGAGGCTCCGGCCGACTGGACCTCCGGCCATCTCGCCCAATCCGTCACCCGCCATCCCTCGCTGGCCGAGGCGGTGGATGGCGCCGAGCTGATCGTCGAGGCGATCATCGAGACGCCGGAGGCCAAGCGGGCCCTGTTCGCGCAGCTTGATGCGCTGGCCCCGGCCGATGCGATCATCGCCAGCAATACCAGCCACCTCGACGTCTTTCCGCTGATCCCCGCGGCGCGGCAGGCCCGGGCGCTGATCGCCCATTGGTACACGCCGCCCTATCTGGTGGATTTGGTCGATGTCATCCCGGGACCGCAGTGCGAGCCGGCGGTCTTCGAAGGCGTGATGCAGACCCTGCGCGACATGGGCAAGCAGCCCTTGGGGCTGAAGAAATTCGTCCCCGGCTATGTCGCCAACCGCATCCAGGCAGCCATCGGCCTCGAGGTGCAGCATCTGCTGGACGAGGGGGTGGCGACGGCGCCGGAGATCGATGCCGCCATCATCCATGGGCTGGCGCTGCGGCTGCCGATCCTCGGCGTGTTTGCCAAGGCGGATTTCACCGGGCTGGCGCTGTCCCAGGCGATCCTGTCCAACAAGAGCTATGCGCCACCCCCGGTGCGTGGCCGCAGCGATACGCTCGATACGCTGGTGGCGGAGGGCCGCACCGGCGTCCTGGCCGGCGCCGGCTACTACGACTGGCCGCAGGATCCGGCGACGCTGTTCGAGGCGCGCGATAGGCGCCTCATCGCGCTGAAGCAGGCGATGCGGGAGATCGGCACCATGGCAGGGCTGGAGCGAGGCACATGATCCGCTACGAATTATCGGGCAAGACGGCGCTGGTGACGGGCGGTGCCTCCGGCATCGGCCTGGCGCTGGTGACGCAGCTGACGCGCAACGGCGCCAAGGTGGCGATCAACCATCTGGCCGACGATCCGCGCGGGCCGGAACAGGTGGCGAAGCTGCGCGAAGCGGGCTTCGATGTCATCGGCGCGCCCGGCAATGTCGGCGATGCCGAGGATTGCGTGCGGATGGTGGAGCAGGCGGTGACCGACCTCGGCCGGCTGGACTTCCTGGCCAATAATGCCGGGACCCCCGGCAGCCGCACCGCCATCCCCAGCCAGGACCTGCACCGCATCACCGAGGAGCTCTGGGATACGCTGCTGCAGGTCAACTTGGTCGGCGTGTTCCGCTGCACCAAGGCGGCGGCAGGTGCCTTGAAGGCCGCGGGCGGGGCGGTGGTGAATACCGCCTCGATCGCCGGGCTGAATTCGCCCGGCTCCTCCCTGGCCTATGGCGCCACCAAGGCCGGCGTCATCAGCCTGACCAAGAACCTGGCCCGCGCCCTCTCGCCCGAAGTCCGGGTGAATGCGGTGGCGCCCGGCGCGGTCGACAGTTCCTGGATGATCGAATGGACCAACGAACAGCGCAGCAGCAGCATCGACAAGGCCCTGCTGAAGCGCCGCTGCACGCCGGATGACCTGGCGGAGGTGATGCTGTTCCTGCTCGCCGGCGCGGCGATGGTGACGGGGCAGACCGTGACGGTGGATGGCGGGCTGACGCTCAGCGGCTAGCGCCCGGATCGCGCGATGGAACAACGGCCGGGACCATGATCGCCGCCGGTCATGGTCCCGGCACCACAACAACCGTGCCGCGCTTGGTGCCGGATTCTACCGCCTCGTGCGCGGCGACGGTCTCGGCCAGCGGAAAGCGTGCGGCGATGCGGTGCAGCCTCGGTGCCTGGCGCAGCCAGCGGGTGATGTCGTCCATGGCCTGCCGCCGCGCCTGGGCCGGAGCGCTGTTCAGCACCACCCCACGCAGGTTGACGTTCTTCCGCATCAGCGTGCCGGAGACCGGAATGGCGGGGGAGGGACCGCTCCGGCTGGCATAGCCGATGACGCTGCCGTTCAACGCCACCACCTCGGACCACAGGGCGGCATTGCCGGCGACATCGACCTCGACGATCCGGTCCACCCCACCGGTCGCCGCCAGGATGCGCCGGGCACAATCCGGTGCGCGATAATCGAACACCATCTCCGCCCCGGCTTCCGCTGCATCGGCGGATTTCCAGCCGCCGCTGGCCGTGGCGCCCACCCAGGCGGCACCGCCCCAGCGTGCCAGCTGCACCGCGTAATTCCCCACCGCGCCGCCGCCGCCGGAGACCAGCACGCGCAGCCCCTGCAGCGGCCCATCGGCGAAGAGGCAGCGATGCGCCGTCATCGCCGGGATGCCGAGGCAGGCGCCCACCTCGTCGGCGATGCCCGGCGGCAGGTCGGCGATGCAGGCGACCGGCACGCAGGTGTACTCGGCGGCCGTGCCGAAGGGCCGGCCACGCTGGGCATTGTACAGCCAGACGCGGCGGCCGAGCAGCGCCGCATCCACCTCGGCGCCGACCGCGTCGACCACGCCCGCGCCGTCGCTGTGCGGGATGATCAGGGGCCATTCATTGGCATAGCTGGTGCCGGCGCGCCGGTAGATATCGGCCGGATTCACGCCCGAGGCATGCAGCCGCACCCGGACCTCGCCAGCCGCCGGTTCCGGCAACGGGCGCTCGCCGAATTGCAGCACCTCGGCCGCCGGTCCGCAGCTTTCGTACCAGACCGCCCGCATCACGCGAGCGCCACCACGCATTCGATCTCCAGCAGGAAATCCGCCACCGGCAGCGCTGCCACCACGCAGGTGGTCCGCGCCGGCAGATGCGCGGCGGGGAAGGCCGCGGCATAGAGCCGGTTCATCTCCGGCACGTCGCCCGCCCGGGTCAGCAGCACATTGGTCTTCACCACCCGGGTGATATCCGTCCCGGCCGCCGCCAGAATGGCATGCAGCGAGGCGATGACCTCGGCGAATTGCGCCGCGAAATCCCCTGCCGCCAGCGTTCCGTCCGGCGCGAAGGGGCCGATGCCGGAGACATAGAGGGTCTGCCCGTGCCGCACCGCGACGGACAGCGGCGGGAAGGGGCGACCATCCCGCGGCGGGGCGAAGCGCTGGATATCCGCCATGTCAGGCGGTGCAGCGCACGAGCTTGCCGGGCAAGGCCCCGGTGGCCTCGCCGTGCCGATAGGTCACCTCGCCGGCGACGATGGTCGCGTCGTAGCCACGCGCCCGCTGCATCAGCCGGCGGCCGCCGGCCGGCAGGTCGTACAGCATGCCAGGCCGGTCCAGCGCGAGCCTGTCGTAGTCGATGATGTTGATGTCGGCCCGCATGCCGACCTTCAGGGTGCCGCGGTCCGGCAGCCCGGCCGCATGGGCGGTGTCGCTGGTCTGCCGCCGGATCAGCTCCTCAATCGGCAGGCCGCGCTGCTTGCCCCAGTAGCTCAGCAGGAAGGTCGGGAAGCTGCCGTCGGAGATGAAGCCGACATGCGCGCCGCCGTCGGACAGGCCGACGATGGTGTTGCGGTGGCGCAGCAACTCCTCGCAGGCATCCAGGGTGAAGTCGGCGTAATTGGTCAAGGGGCAGAACAGGAAGCCCTGGCCGTCATTGGCCAGCAGCATGTCATAGGCGACTTCCTCCGCGCTGCGGCCCTCGCGTGCGGCCTGGGCGGCAACGCTGGTTTCGCGGTGCGGGACATAATCCGGCGGGTCGCCGAAGGGGAACATCCGCTCGAAGGACAGCCGGGTGATCAGCGGGAAATTGCTGCCGGTGATGCGGTCATCGGCCAGGATGCGGGCGCGGGTCTCGGGGTCGCGCATCGCGACGATACGCTCGGGCACCGGCAGATGCGCGATCGCCTGATAGCTCGGCGCGCCGCTGAACGGATTCTGGCTGCCGAGCAGCCCCATCAAGATGCCGATCGGCCGCGGCGGGAAGACCGGGCGGATGCGCACCCCATCGGCCGCCGCCTTGTTCGAGAGCGCCAGCAATTCCTTCCAGACCTCGGTCCGGTCGTGTCGGGCGGTCAGCGAGAACACCATCGGCCGTCCGCAGGCCTCGGCTACCCGCCGCAGCATGGCGAATTCGGTCGCCGCATCCGGCAGGTTGAAGTCCGAGACGACCTCCAGGAAGCCCGCGCCGGCCTCCTTCAACCCCAGGGCGATGCCGGTGAGCTCATCCTCCTGAGCCCGCAGGGTCGGCGTCGAATCGCCCTTCAGGGTCTTGTGGCTGATGGTCCGGCTGGTCGAGAAGCCGAAGGCACCTGCCTTCACCGCTTCCGCGACGATGCTGCGCATGGCGGCGATATCGCCCTGGTTCGCCGGCTCCAGCGCCAGCGCCCGCTCGCCCATGACATAGACGCGGACGGCGGCATGCGGGACCAGAGCGCAGATGTCGATGTCGCGCGGCTTGCCGTCGAGCACCGCCATGTACTCGGAAAAGCTTTCCCAGGTGAAGTTCAGCCCCTGCGACAGCACGGGGGCGGGGATATCCTCGACGCCCTCCATCAGCTCGATCAGCTTCATTTCCTCGCCTGGATGCACGGGCGCGAAGCCGACGCCGCAATTGCCCATGACTGCGGTGGTGACGCCGTGGATCGCCGAAGGGGCCAGATGGCTGTCCCACACCGCCTGGCCATCGTAATGCGTGTGGATATCGACGAAGCCCGGTGTCACCAGCCTGCCGGTAGCGTCCAATTCCTCGCGCCCGGGCGGCAGGTCCGGGCCGATGGCGGTAATCAACCCACCGCTGATCGCCAGGTCCGCCACATAGCCCGATGCGCCGCTGCCATCGACGATGGTGCCGCCGCGGATGACCAGATCCTCTGCCATGGCCTGCTTCCTTCCTCTGACGTTATTTCTTGGAAGCAAGCCTAGTGCCGGCCACCCCGCGTGTACACCGTCCAGGGGAAGGTCAGGGCAGGGCGGCGTGCCGGGATCAATCGGCGATCGGCGGGCGGCCCAGCAGGGCCAGCGTCATCCGGCGGCCGGCGACCATTGCCGGATAGAGCACGCGACCGAGCTTCGGCCGGCTGAAGACCAGCTTGTTCAGCCGGTTGAACAAGCCGCCCTCGCTGCCGAGCATGGCCAGGACATGGAGCGCATCCGAGCCGTGATAGAGCCGCCCGTTCCACTTTACCGCCATGCCATTCTCGAGGCTGAGACCGGCGGCCCGCACTTCCGCCACCACCGGATGATCCGACCTTGCATCGATCATATGGACTTTATCCGCCAGCTGACGGATCCGATACAGCATGACGTAGCGCGAACAGAATGGACACATGCCGTCATAGATCACGAAGATCTCACCGGCCGGGGTTGGGGGTTCAGCGAACATCGAAGATGAATTCGTCGCGCTTCCGCACGTCGCGGGTGAGTTGGCCTTTCTGCAGGCCGAGGCAGACGGATTCGACCACGTATTTGTAAGCCACGATATCCTCGATCTGCAGGCGGTTGAACTCGCGGAACATCCAGGGGTTGGGCTGCATATGGTGCGGGTAGAAGTAATAGAGGTTGCTGTTCTTGATCTGGGGATGGCGCAGCATGAATTCATGGGTGTTGCGCACCAGCTGCTCCATGGCCGGCAGGGTAGCGCCGACGATCTGGTCGGTCGCGGTCCGCGGCCCGCAGGATGTCGCATCCCGCCAATCGTCGAGGTTCAGGTTGTTGCCGCCGATACGGAAGTTGAAGTGCCCGTCCGGCACATGGGTTGCCGCCTGCGCGATGGTATAGGAGTAGATGCCGTAATAGACCTGCGGCATCCAGACTTCGCGCCCCTCCCGCGTCACAGCATAGAACTGCGGGCTGGCCAGTTTAGCCCCGTCCAGCCAACCCAGCCAGTTCGTGTAGAAGAAAGTATTGCCGAAAAAGATGGTCAGCACGCAGGCCAATTTCATTTGCGCCGTGAGGTCGCTTTCCTGCAGCCGCCAGGCCGAGCGGTAGATGATCAGGTTGACCACGATCCAGAAATGAAAGAGCGCCCCCAGCGTGAAATACACGCCGAGGTGGAAGATATCGAACAACAAGGTGAAGAACAGCAGCGAACGTACCCGCAGGATAGCGAGCGGGGAGAGCAATTGTGCCCCCAACACGAAGAAATTGAAGGCAACGCCGAATGTCGAGATCATGTCCCAGCTGAACTGCAGCAGCATGGGAAAAGTGGCGAGGGGATTATCGCCGCGTTCGGTGCCGATGACGATCGCCGTCTGGGTCGGGTTCTCCAGGAGCCAGGTCCAGGGCGCCGGGCCTCCGGCCATCAGCTTGGCGACGCCGGAGCAAAAGTAATTGCCGAGATGGGCGCCGACGATGACTGCCCAGATCAGGCTGGCGGTTCTGAGCCGCACGGTCTCCGGTAGGAGACCCGCCATCAGGCTGCGGATCGGCGGCAGCGTGGCGAGCATCCATTCGCTGGTCGCCACCACGGCGATGATGGCGCCGAACGCGGCGAAGACACCGACATCCAGCATCGAGAGGAAGTCGGTATCCGAGACCCAGATGCCGGCCACCGGGCCGATCAGCAGGCGGAAGGCGATATAGTGGACAAAGAGCGGGACGAGGAAAATCGGGCGCCAGAGTGAGGCGGCGCCTGCCAGCACGGCCAGTAGCGCGCCCCAGCGGAAGAACAGCGCATGGCCATGGTCCGGGCCGAAGATGATGTTCGGCGACGGCGGAACAGGCCCGAATGCGTCGAAAAAAACCTGCAGCAGGACCACGACGCCGATGCCGCGCAGCACGGTGCGTAGCAGCTGCGGCACATCGGCATAGCGTATGGCCACGAACGGCAGTGCTGCGATGCAGCAGAAAGCAACCAGGGCGAAGCTGTGCAGCTCCGACCGCCCAGCGTAGAGCGTGATCTTCTTCGTCACCCAGTAGGTGAGCAGCGATAGCAGGAGCAGCGCTACCGGCATGGAAGCGGTTGCTAGCGGCAGCCGGACCGCGGATGGCACAGACCGCGATACCACAGGGGCGAACTTCGACGCGGCAATCTGGTTCATCGGACCACCATTTTGGCATTTCACGCCAAGAATAATACGAACCGATAGTGGATCAGAAAGCCGCAGAATGCTAAGTAATAAGCGACTGCTTCACATTTTGTTGTTATCGTATCTATTAAAAAACACTCTATTCAATCATGAGTTTGCTCGATGGCCCACGCAGAAACCTGTGATAACGATGAAAAACCGTTAAACATTATCCGGTTTTGGTTACTTGCTGAATGCCCTGTGGTTTCAATATAGTCGATTATCGGGTTTTTAAGCATGGGTATCCCAAGAAAAAAGCGGCCGGCGTGACCCGCAGCGCCGTGCCTTGATCGCTGCCGAGCCCTGCATGAGTGCCCTGCGGAGGACCCTATGCCGCCAACAGCTGCCGTTGCTGATGCGCCTCCCCTTTCAGCCGGGGCCGGGGCCTACTCGCGGGCCACTCATCCCAGGCTTGTGGTCGTTGCCTCGGTCGGCTGCGTCGCCTTGCTGCTGCTGCTTGCCATCGTCCTGCGCAATGACGGGCATTTCGCCTATACGCTCGATGCCGCCTATACCCATCTCGCCCTGTCCGAGCAGATCGCGCAGGGCCATTACGGCATCAATCCAGACGAGCCGGCGTCGCCTAGTTCCTCGATCCTCTACCCGTTCTTGCTGGCCGCGCTGGCGCCATTGCCGCTTGGACAGTTTGCGCCCCTGTTGATCTGCCTGATGGCCACCGTCGCCGCCGCGTTGCTGGGCTATGGCGTGATCCGCGAGGCGGGGATCGAGATCGAGCGGCTATCCGACGCGCAGCTCGCGTTGTTGACCATCGCCGTGACGCTGGCCTTCAACCTTGTTGGCCTCGCCTTCGCCGGGCTGGAGCATTCGCTGCATGTAACATTCACCCTGGCGTCGCTGCTGGGGCTGCTCCGTTTCATACGCCGGGGTGAGGCGGATTGGTGGTGGCTGGCCTCCATCGCCCTGATGCCGCTGCTGCGTTTCGAGGCGGTGGCCGCCCTGGCTGCCGACATGTTCGTGCTGATTGCCTTCGGCAAGTGGCGACATGCCTTGGTGGTCGGCCTGGTCGGCGCCAGCGGTGTCGCGGCCTTCATGTTTTTCCTGCACTGGCTTGGGTTGCCTTGGTTGCCGAGTTCAGTCCTCTCCCGCTCCGAAGTTGCAAGCACCGGTGTCGGCATGGGGAGCAACGGCCTCCTCGCGCTGCCTCATGCTGTCTACAGGACATTGCGCAGCAATCTCGTGGCCTATGGCGGCACGCTCATCACGCTGATGATGCTCGTGTCGGCCTGGGGCCTCGCCCGCGATATGGGCCAGCCAAACCCTCCCGGCCGGGGTCGGGGCCAAGGCCAGGGCCAGGGCTGGGGCAGGGCCGCCGCAGTCGGCTTCTTCGTGGTCATCGCCTTGGCTCAGCTGCTCGGCGGCAGCCTCGGTTCCTTCTCGCGCTACGAGATCTATGTCCTTGCCCTCGGCGGCTGCGCCATCGTCGTCGCCTGGCAGCCGGAAGTGAATGCCGCGCTGCGCAAGGCCGACTGGCCGGGCTGCCTAGCCACCAGCTTCGCGCTTGTCTTCCTGTTCTCCGGCTACCTGTTCCGCACCCTCGATGCCACGGCAGGTTCGGGCAATGTCTACGACCAGCAGTACCAGCTCAGTCGCTTCGTCACGGGCTATTGGCAGCAGCCCTACGCTACCAATCATCCGGGCCGGGTGAATTGGCGAAACCCCCATTACATGCTCGACTATTCCGGCTTGGCGTCTGAGGAGGCACGCCGCAACCTCGCAGACCCGACCGGCGCTCCGGTGGATTGGGTCGAACAACTCGCCCGTCGCCACGAGATCGCGCTGGCCATGCTCTACGACGTGGCCGGTCCGGCGGCGCCGGCGAGTTGGTCGCCGGTCGCACGTCTGCGGCTGCGCGGCCGTGTCATTACCGCCGTGGGGTCTACGATTACCTTCTACGCAACGCAGCCCGAGTCGATCCCCGATATCATGTCCGCGCTGCAGCGCTTCGCCCCGAGCTTGCCCAGGGGCGCGGAATTCGACTTGCAGTGGGCCGCTCAGGGCCATCTCCACGACGCCGCAGTGCGGCATCAGGCACCTCAGCCCGGCATGTCCGGCGTGTTGTAGTCGACCGCCCGGGTGTAGCAGGCCCTGCGGGACTGCTCACTGGCATTCAGTAACAGGGCTGGCCGCGGCTGCGGCATCAAAGGCCAAGGACCGAGCCTGCGATCAGCACAGGCTTCTTCGGCGCGCACGGCATACTCCTTCAGCGCCACCGCGCCGGACCGCGAGATGTCGAGACGGCCGATATCCCCGTACATCAAGCTTCTTGAGAAGCTGGCTGAGGGTCTTGATCTCCTGCTTGCCCCGATAGCGCCGGCAGTCCTTCTCAGCGCCTGGCCGGGCAGGGTGAGGTTGTCGTCGGCTGAGGCGAAGACGATCACCGGGCCGAGTACAGCCCTCATGTTGAAAGCGGCGCCGGCACCGATTTTGCCCCCGGGCGAAGCCGTATCCGATGAGCAGGTGTCCAACGGTCCAGAGAACTTCGTCGCGGATCAGCATGAAGCCGTCCACCTTTCGAGGGTTCGAGGAACCGTGGTCTATCCTTGTCCATATTAAAGAACAGACTGTAGTACTTATTCGGCCACATATTGGGTGGGAGCTGATTCGAGATTTCGTGCCAGATTTCGGCACGCGAGGCGGCGACGGCCCGCTGGTGAAACTCAGGTGGTGCCGGTGCTTGGGGCCTTACAGAACAAGCGTGGCTGGACCGGGCCCGAGGATGAGCTGGTCTCCGCCCTGCGCAGCCAGCAGGCAATCCGGGTGCACGAGCCGGCCGCG
>JAQGIA010000582.1 GCA_028291445.1 Belnapia sp. | reverse complement strand
CCTTGAAGGCGTCGAGGCCGGCGGGGATGCCGCAATAGGCCGTCGCGTGCAGCAGGGTCGCCTTGATCTCCTCCACGGTCACGCCATTGGTCAGCGCGCCCTTGACGTGCAGCTTGATCTCGGGCGCCCGGTTCAGCGCGGTCAACATGGCAAGGTTCAGCAGGCTGCGGGTCTTGCGGTCGAGCGTCGGGTCGCCCCAGGCCCAGCCCCAGGCGATGGTGGTGGTGGCGCGCTGGAAAGCCATCATGAAGTCGTCGGCCTTCGCCATGCTGGCATCGACGTATTCGGCGCCCAGCACTTCGCGGCGGATCGGCATGCCCTTGTTGAACAGGGCCTCGTCTTCGGACATCGGGTCGCTCCCTCGGCAAATGAGGGGCGCAGGCTGGCCCCGGGCGCGGCGCCGGTCAACCGGTGCCAAATGGCCCGACCCAGCCTAGGATCGGGGCTAGGCTCGGGGCAAAGCGGGAGGGATCGCCATGTTCTTCGAAGGTTTCACGCTGGAGGAGCGGCAGGCCGATGGGCAGCGCATCCGGCTGCGCCGGGCGGGCAGCGGGCCGCCGCTGCTGCTGCTGCACGGCAATCCGCAGACCCACGCCATGTGGCACAAGATCGCCCCCACCCTGGCCCGGCGCTTCACCGTCATCGCCCCCGACATCCGCGGCTACGGCTATTCCGAGAAACCGCCGGCCACGCCGGACAGCGCCGGGATGTCGAAGCGGGCCATGGCCGCCGACCTGGCGGCGCTGATGCGCGACCTGGGGCATGACCGCTTCACCGTGGTCAGCCACGACCGCGGCGCCCGGGTGGCGCATCGGCTGGCGCTCGACCATCCGGAGCGGGTCGAGCGGCTCTGCACCATGGATATCATCCCGACGCTGGCGCATTTCGAGCGCACCGACATGGCCTTCGCCATGGGCTACTACCACTGGTTCTTCCTCGCCCAGCCGCACGACAAGCCGGAGCGGATGATCCTGCGCGACGTCGAGGACTGGTTCGACCTGCATACCTCGCGCGAGCCGAAGGACCGGGGCTTCTTCCATCCCGAGGCCCGGGCCGACTACCTCGCCGCATTGCGCGAGCCGGGCACGGTGCGCTCGATCTGCGAAGACTACCGTGCCGCGACGGCGATCGACCTGGAACACGACCGGGCAAGCCGCGCCGCCGGGGAGAAGCTGCGCTGCCCGCTGCTGGCGCTCTGGGGCGCCAAGGGCTCCATCCCGAAATGGTACGACGCGCTGGCGGTCTGGCGGGATTATGCCGCCGGCGAGGTCAGCGGGAGCGCCGTGGAAAGCGGTCACTACCTGGCGGAGGAAGCGCCGGAGGAGGTGCTGGTCCGGCTCGGCGGCTTCCTGCGCGGCTGAGGCATGATCGCTTTGCGGTGACAGCACCGCAAAGCGATCATGCGGCAGGGCAAATGCATGGACCCTGATCGGCGCTGCTGCCGCGACGCAGCATCGAATAGGCTGGCGCGGGCCGGGAAATGGCGCCAGCCTTCGACCCCAAGCAAGACCAAAAGGGGGGAGATAAGCCATGAATTCCCGTAGGAATTTCCTGGGCGTGGCCACTGGCGTCGCCTTCTGCGGCTGCGGCCTGTTGGATACCGCGCATGCCCAGACACCCGGCACCGCGGCCCGGCGCACCGCCGTCGCGGTCAACGGCAAGCGGGTGAAGACCATCGACGTCCATGCGCATTGCGTCTTCCGCGAGGTGGTGCCGCTGCTCGGCGACCAGGCCAACCTGCTGACCCCGCCGGTGCGCGGCGCCGAGGAAGGCTTCATCGAGATCCAGAAGCGCTTCGCCGCCATGGATGCGCAGCGCGTCGACATGGAGGTGCTCTCGGTCAACCCCTTCTGGTACCGCCGCGAGCGCGACCTGGCGGCACAGATCGTCAAGCTGAACAACGAGAAGATGGCCGAGCTCTGCGCCGCCCATCCGGACCGCTTCGCCGGCTTCGCCTCGCTGACCCTGCAGGCCCCCGACCTGGCGGTGCAGGAGCTGGAGACGGCGATGAAGCGCCAGGGGCTGAAGGGCGCCGCGATCGGCGGCAGCGTCGGCGGCGCGGAATTCTCCGACCCGAAATTCCACCCCGTCTGGGCCAAGGCCGAGGAACTTGGCGCCGTGCTGTTCATCCATCCGCAGGGCGTGGCCGAGCTGGACACCCGGCTCGCCGGCAATGGCTGGCTGAGCAATACCGTCGGCAATCCTCTGGATACCACCATCGCCCTGTCGCACCTGATCTTCGAGGGGACGCTCGACCGCTATCCCGGCCTCAAGATCATCGCCGCGCATGGCGGCGGCTTCCTGCCATCCTATGCGGACCGCTCGGACCATGCCTGCATGGTCGGCCCGGCCGGCTGCAACCCGGCGGTCACGCTGAAGAAGAAGCCGACCGAATATCTCAAGCAGATCTGGTTCGACAGCCTGGTCTTCTCACCGGAAGCGATCCGCCATCTGCAGGCACAGGTGGGCGCCGCGCAGATCGTGCTCGGCAGCGACTACCCCTATCCGTGGCAGCTCAAGCCAGTGGACCACATCTTCGCCTGCACCTCGCTGAACGACCGGCAGAAGGCGGCGGTACTGGGCGAGACGGCGGCGCGGCTGCTCAATATCCGCGGCTGAGCCGCCGCGTTTCCGCCAGGACGCGCATTACCGCCAGGACGCGCAGCCCTGGCGGACATGGGCCATGTCCTGGGAGGACAGGCTGGCCCCCTGCTGGAAGCGGAAGACCGCATCGCTGCAGCGTCGGTCGATCGGCAGCGGCAGCCGGCTGGGACGACGTGCCTGGGGCGCCGCCATCGGCCCGCTGCCGAGCGCCGCGGTGCGGGTTTCGGCCGGCGACGCGGCCTCCGGCTGGATGGGGTCGGCTGCGGAGGAATAGGCGGTGGGAGCCACGTAGGATGGCGGCAACACGGGGGATGGCGGCAACACGTGCAGCGGCGCCGCCTCGATGCTCGCCGGTAACGTGGCTTCCGCTGCCCGCGCATGGACCATCGGTGGTGATGCCGGCGAGGATGGTGCCGGCAGCACGGCGGCCAGCGAGGCCCCGACGGCTGCGCCATTGGCCGGGCCGCCAATCGGATGGATCGCTTCGATCGGCGGCGGCGGCAGCAGCAGGGCCGAGGCAAAGCCCAGGCCGAAGACCCCCAGCAGGCCGCAGCCTACCAGCCCCGCCCGGGCCAGCCCGGCCAGCGGACGGGCCATGGTCGCAGCCAGCCGCGTCCGCGGGCGATGCGCCGGCCGGCCGGCCGGTACCCCGAAGGCCTCCCAGGTCACCCCGGCCTGCAAGGTCCGCCGCAGCACCGCGACCCAGCGGCCGCGGTCGGCGATGGTCAGGACCGAGTCGTAGCCGAAGGCGTCCTCGATGCGGCCCCGCAGCTGGTCGAGCCCGATTCGGTCCTGGCCCAAGCGGTCGGGGCCTGGGAGGTCAGGGCTTGGGCTGTCTGGGCTTGAGCCGTCTGGGCTTGAGCCGTCTGGGCCTCCATGATCCGGTCCATACAGATCGGACCCTTCCGGTGCGACCTCGATATGGACCACCGGCAGGTAGCCACGGCAGCGCACGGAAAAATCCGCCGCATTGAGCAGGCGGCGGAACTGCGCCTCGGCATTGGGGGTCCGGCTCGGCAGCAAATCGATCAGCGCCACGCCCACTTCCGCATGCGCGAGCACCAGGCAGCCGCCCGAAGCCTCGGGCGCGCCATCGCCGATTCGGCAACGACCGATCAGCAGCCAATCCGCCGGCAGCGCGGCTTCGAGCATCGGCTGGTAGTCCAGCAGCTTCCGCGGCATGGGCGGCCCCTCAGAGTCCGGCATCGAGCGCCCTCCGGACAAGGCTTTCGGGTCCAGACCGCCGGGGCGGCAGTGACGAGAGAAAGCGGCGAATGAGTCCTGTTCCCTGAGGTGCTTGGCGCCCGATGCTGCCGGGCGGGGCGAAACTGCGGGGCGGCGAGCGGCCGCGTCAAGCCTTGGCTGGCCCGGTCGCCAGGATGTGTGCGGCCTCGGCGGCGGTCAGCCATCCTCCAGGATCAGGTTGTCATAGGGATCGACGCGGGCGGTCATGCCGGGAAGCACCACGGTGGTGCTGTCCATCTGCTCGATGACCGCGGGGCCGGACAGGGTATTCCCGGGCTCCAGCCGATCCCTGGCATAGACCGGCACGGCGACGGCGGCGCCCCGCTCGGGCAGCCAGAGCTGGCGCTCCCCGGTCAGGGCGGCGGCGGCATCCGGGCCGGCCAGCGGACGGGCGCGCAGCACGGCCTTGGGCACGATGCCGGTCGCCTCGATGCGGAAGGTGACGAGCTGCACCGGCTCCTCCTCGGCGACGAAGCCATAGAGGCGGCGATGCGCTGCGGCGAAGGCTTCGGCCAGGGCAGGCAAACTCGCATCGGAAACCGGGCCGGGCGGCAACGGGATCGCCAGCTCGTAATTCTGCCCGGCGTAGCGCATGTCCACCCGGCGATGCAGCCGGCGCGCCGCGGGGGCGATGCCTTCCTCGGCGAACCAGGCCTCCGCCTGGGCGGCCAGCCCGGCGAAGGCCGCCGTCATCGGGCTGGGGCCGGCGGCGAGCGGGGTCAGCCGGGTGCTGGCGAAATCCGCCCGGAGGTCGGTCAGCAGCAGCCCCATGGCGCAGAGGATCCCGGGGTTGCGCGGCACCAGCACCCGCTTCACCTCCAGCTCCCGCGCCAGCCGCGCCGCATGCAGCGGCCCGGCGCCGCCGAAGGCCATCAGCGTATAGTCACGCGGATCATGGCCGCGCTGCACGCTGATGACGCGGATGGCCTTGGCCATATTGGCGGTGACGACCGCGATGATGCCCTGGGCGGTCTCCATCGGTCCCATGCCGAGCGTCGCGGCCAGCCGGCCGATGGCCGCCT
>JAQGIA010000563.1 GCA_028291445.1 Belnapia sp. | reverse complement strand
ATGTTCGCCAACGACGGCGTGGCGGACAAGTCGCGCTATCCCCGGGCGGAGCATCCGGTGATCCGCACCCACCCCGTCACCGGCCGCCGGGCGCTCTATGTGAACAAGGGCTTCACCACCCGCATCCTCGGCATCCCGGTGGACGAGAGCGACGGGATCCTGCGCTATCTGTACGAGCATATGGAGAACCCGCTGTTCCAGTGCCGCTTCCGCTGGCAGGCCAATTCCGTGGCCTTCTGGGACAACCGCTGCGCCCAGCACCGGGCCATGTGGGATTACTGGCCGCACCGGCGCTACGGCAACCGGGTGACGGTCAGGGGCGCCCGGCCGGTCTGATCCGATGCTCGCCAACCGCCAGATCCTGCTGATCGTCTCGGGCAGCATCAGCGCCTACAAGGCGTTGGAGCTGACCCGCCTGTTGCGCAAGGCAGGCGCCATCGTCACCGGCGTGCTCACCGCCGGCGGCGCCCGTTTCGTCACGCGGGAGGCGCTGGCCGGCATCACCGGGCAGCGGGTGCATGACGATCTCTGGGCAGCCGAGGCCGAGATCGGCCATATCCGCCTGGCCCGGCTGCCGGATGCGGTGGTGGTGGTGCCGGCCTCGGCCGATCTGCTGGCCAGGATGGCACACGGCCTGGCGGATGACCTGGCCAGCACGATCCTGCTGGCGACCCGTGCCCCGGTGCTGGTGGCGCCGGCGATGAACCCCGCCATGTGGGAACATGCGGCGACGCGGGCCAACATGGCGGCGCTGCGGGCGCGCGGCGTGACCGTCATCGGTCCCGGCGTGGGCGCCATGGCGGAGGCGGAAAGCGGCGCCGGGCGGCTGGCCGAGCCGGACGACATCTTCGCCGCCGTCGCTGGCCTACTGGCCCCTTCCGCGCGGCCCCTGGTGGGCCGGCACGCCCTGGTCACCTCCGGCCCGACGCATGAACCGATCGACCCGGTGCGCTACATCGCCAACCGGAGCAGCGGCAAGCAGGGCCACGCCATCGCCACGGCGCTGGCGGCATTGGGCGCCCGGGTGACGCTGGTCTGCGGCCCGGTCGCCGTGCCGGATCCGCCCGGCGTCACCGTCCATCGCATCGAATCCGCCCGGGAGATGCTGGCGGCCTGCGAGGCCGCCCTGCCGGCCGATATCGCCGTCATGGCCGCCGCCGTGGCGGACTGGCGGGTGGCGCGGGAGGCGACGCAGAAACTCAAGAAGGAGCCCGGCGCCGCCGCACCGACGCTCACCATGGCGCTGAACCCGGATATCCTGGCGACCCTGTCCCACCATGCCCAGCGGCCTGGCCTGGTCATCGGCTTTGCCGCGGAGACGGAACGGGTGGTGGAGCACGCGACGGCGAAGCGCCTGCGCAAGGGCTGCGACTGGATCGTGGCGAACGACGTCTCGGGCGACGTCATGGGCGGGGATGCCAACCGGGTCCATGTGATCACCGCCAACGGAGTGGAGGATTGGCCGGAAATGCCCAAGGACGCAGTTGCCGGAAGACTGGCCGCACGGATCGCCGAGGCTCTCCGCTAAGGCCAATTCGTCTCAAAAAGTCACGAAGCTGTTCAGGGAAAGGAACAAGCAACACTTATCTGTGAAGGTGGCTTCAGCAAAGGACCCGTTCCGGTAGAAATGGTCAGCGCCTTTGCACACCACCCAAAGCCACTGCGCCGGAAGCCTGCAGCATGGTCCAGTTCCTGGTTACCCGTCTTCGCCGCTGGCTGACCTATCGGCCCGAGCGCCGCTACATGCGCGGACGCGGCTGAGGCGGGCTCAGTCCGCCAGGATTTTCCGTAGCCAGGCATCGCCCTCGGTCGACAGGTTGTGCCAGGCGGCATCGGGGGACACGCGGGTCACCGTCAGCATCACGTCCGGTGTGTCTTCCTTCTTGAGCGCCCGCAGCAAGTGGTCCCGCAGATAGGCGGGAGACACCTCGGTCGCCACCAGGGTCACCCGGGCCGCGATGGGCCAATGCTCCGGTGCGATCTCGAAGATGGCTTCGTAAAAGACCTTTTCCGCTGCTGCCGAGGCGTCGCCGAGGTCATGCAAGACGAGGCACAGCGACATCGGAGAAGTACCTTCCTAAGCCGGATGGAGATGCCGCACCACGACCGCGCCGGTGGCAGCCACCGCCTCCGCGACCAGGGTCCGGTGGCATTGCGCCGGATCGGCCTCCAAGCATAGCAAACAAAGCGTTTCCCGTCGCGCCTTCTCGGTCAGCCCGGCCAGGGCTGCCTGGGCTTCCATCCCGGCCAGGTGCGCCCCGAAGATCCGCCGCATTTCCGCCGGCCGGCCTGCCCTGACCGCGGCCCGGCCGGCTGCCGGCGTGCCCAATGCCTTGAGGTGCTCGTAGCCGATCCCGGCCTCGGCCAGCGCGGCCGATAGCGCGGTCTTGGCGAAGCCCGGCCGCCGGCTATTGGCCAGCGCCCGGACATCGACCAACGTCGTCACCCCGGCCTCGCGCAGGCTCCCGATCAACCGGCCCGGCGTCGCTCCTTCGTAGCCGATGGTGAACAGCGGCCCCATCAACGGGAAATGGCGGCATGGGCGGCGAGGCAGGCCATATCCAGCAGCTGGGTGACGCTGGCATCCATCGGCACGATCTGCACCGGCCGCGACAGCCCCATCAGCAGCGGCCCGATGGCCGTGCCGCTGGTCAGCCGGGGCACCGCCTTGGTCAGGATATGCGCGGCATGCAGACCGGGCATCACCAGCACATTGGCCGGTCCGGTCAGCCGGCAGAACGGATACAGCCGCGCCCGCAGCGCCGGGTCGAGTGCCACATCGGCCGCCATCTCCCCATCGTATTCGAAATCGACCTTGCGCTCGTCGAGCAGCTTCACCGCCTCGCGCAGGCTGCCGGGGATATGGCCCTTGGGATCGCCGAAGGTGGAGAAGGACAGGAAGGCGACTCGCGGCTCGTGGCCCAGGCGCCGTGCGGCGGCGGCGGATTGTACCGCGATCTCGGCCAGCGTCGCCGCGTCGGGCCGCTCATGGATCGCGGTATCGGCGACGAAGACCGTGCCGGAAACGCGCGCCAGCAGCAGCGTCAGCCCGAACATCACCCCTCCCGGCGCAGGGTCGATGGCGGCGGTGATCCCCTCCAGCGCCACCGCATGGCTGCGGGTCACGCCGGTGACGACGGCATCGGCATCGCCCAGCGCCAGCATGCAGCCGGCAAAGACGTTGCGGTCCTGGTTGACCAGCCGCTGGCAGTCGCGCAGCAGGAAGCCCTCGCGCTGCCTGCGGGCATACAGGAATTCCGCGTAGCGCCGGTTGTTGACGGAATTCCGGGCGTTGCGGATGGCGATCCCCTCGGGCAGCGGCACCCCCAGGGTCGCCAGCACCCCCTGGATCCGCTCCTCCCGCCCGACCAGCACCGGGTTGCCGTAGCCGGCATTGTGGAAGGCGATGGCGGCGCGGATCACCTTCTCCTCCTCGCCCTCGGCGAAGACCACGGTGCGCGGATTGGCCCGCACCCGCTCGGTGATCAGCTCCATCGCATTGGCCGTCGCATCCAGCCGCCCGGCCAGGGCGCGGGCATACTTGCCCAGGTCGGCGATGGGCTTGCGCGCCACGCCGCTGGCGATCGCCGCCCGCGCCACGGCGACCGGAACGCGGGAGATCAGCCGTGGGTCGAAGGCATTCGGGATAATGTATTCCGGTCCGAAGCGGAGCGCCGTCCCCGGCCCGGCCCCGGCGGTATTCACCTCCTCCGGCACGTCCTCCCGCGCCAGCATCGCCAAGGCCTCGGCGGCGGCGACCTTCATGGCATCGTTGATGGTGCTGGCGCGGACATCGAGCGCGCCGCGAAAGATGAAGGGAAAGCCGAGGACGTTGTTGACCTGGTTGGGGTAGTCCGACCGGCCGGTGGCGATGATGCAGTCCGGCCGCACCGCCTTGGCGTCCTCGGGCGTGATCTCGGGGTCCGGATTGGCCATGGCGAAGATGATCGGCTTGTCGGCCATGGCGCGCAGCATCTCGGGCGTGACGGCGCCCTTCACCGACAGGCCGAAGAAGCAGTCGGCGCCTTCCAGCGCCTGGAACAGGGTGCGCGCCGGGGTATCGACCGCATGCGCCGATTTCCACTGGTTCATGCCTTCGGTGCGGCCGCGATAGACCACGCCCTTGGTGTCGCACATGATGACGTTCTTCGGCGTCACGCCCATCGCCTTCATCAACTCGGCGCAGGCGACCGCCGCAGCCCCGGCGCCGTTGATGACGATCTTGGTGTCCTTCAAAGTCCGCCCCGTCAGATGCACCGCGTTCAACAGCCCGGCGGCGGCGACGATGGCGGTACCATGCTGGTCGTCGTGGAAGACCGGGATGTCCATCAGCTCGCGCAGCCGCTGCTCGATGACGAAGCATTCCGGCGCCTTGATATCCTCGAGGTTGATCCCGCCGAAGCTGGGCCCGAGGTAGCGCACCGCATTGATGAAGGCGTCGACGTCCTCGGTATCGATGCAGAGGTCGATGCCGTCGACATCGGCGAAGCGCTTGAACAGCGCCACCTTGCCCTCCATCACCGGCTTGCTGGCCAGCGCCCCGAGGTTGCCCAGGCCCAGCACTGCCGTGCCATTGGAGACGACGGCGACGAAATTGCCCTTCGAGGTGTAATCATAGGCGAGCGCCGGGTCGCGGGCGATCTGCAGGCAGGGCTCCGCCACCCCTGGCGAATAGGCCAGGCTGAGGTCGCGGGCGGTGATCAGCGGCTTGGTCAGGCGGATTTCCAGCTTGCCCGGGCGGCCTTCGGCATGCAGCGCCAGGGCTTCCTCCGGGGTGACCCGCGCGGTGCGCACATCCGCAAGGGCTATCGGGGGCATCATGCCCTTGTGCGCGTCGTCCATGCTTGTGTCCCTTCGGTCCGGCTCGGCAGCAACCGGGCCATTGACGTGAACGAACAGTGTCGCAGCCGGGCGGGGCTTGGGGAAGGCAGCGGCTTCGCGGCTGCGAAGGCTGGGGCTGCGAAGGTTGGGGCTGCGAAGGCTGCTGGCCGAGCCGGCGATCCGGGGTAGTTTGCCGCCGATGGACAGCATGCCCGATCCCGTTCCGCTCACCGCTCCTCCCGCCCCCGCCCTGCTGACTGCCGAAGGCGCCTCTCCCGCCATGGCGCAATGGTTCGCCGCCAAGGCGGAGCACCCGGATGCGCTGCTGTTCTTCCGCATGGGCGATTTCTTCGAGATGTTCTTCGCCGATGCCGAGGCCGCGTCGGCGGCGCTCGATATCGCGCTGTCGCATCGCGGCGAGCACCAGGGCCAGCGCATCGCCATGTGCGGCGTCCCCGCCCATAGCCATGAGAGCTACCTGGCCCGGCTGATCCGCCGCGGCTTTCGCGTTGCCATCTGCGAGCAGATGGAAACCCCGGAGGAGGCCAAGCGCCGCAAGGCCCCGGCGGTGCATCGCCAGGTGGTGCGCCTGGTCACCCCCGGCACGGTCACCGAGGAGACCTTGCTGGAAGCAGCCCGTCCCGCCTGGCTGCTGGCCCTGGCCCCGCTGGACGATACGCTGGGCGCTGCCTGGCTCGATCTCTCGACCGGCGCCTTCGAGACCGAGGCGCTGGACCCGGCCGATCTGCATGCGCTGCTCGCCCGGCTGGAGCCGGCCGAGACCCTGGCGCCGGCCAGCCTCGGCCTGGCCGGCGCGGTGGAGACTTCGCTGCCGCGCGATGCCACGCGGCGGGTGGCCGAGGCCTATGGGCTGGCGACGCTCGACGGCTTCGGCGAGTACCACCCGGCCGAGGTCGCCGCCGCCGCCATGGCCCTGGACTATGTGAAGACGACCCAAAGAGGCCGCGGGGACGGGGCGCTCGCCCACCTTTCCCGCCCGGTGCCGCGCGGGCGGCAGGGCGTGCTGCAGATGGATGCGGCGACCCGGCGCAGCCTGGAAATCCTGCGGCCGGCCCGCGACGAGGGCGGCACGCGCGGCAATGCACGCGACTGCCTGCTGGGTGCCGTCGACCGCACCATGACCGCGGCCGGCGGCCGGCTGCTGGCGGCCCGCCTGGCCTGCCCCCTGGCGGAGGCCGAGCCCATCCTCGCCCGCCATGATGCGGTGGCGGCGTTGCTGACAGCCAGCGGATTGCGCGGGACCATCCGCGCCACGCTGCGCGGCGCGCCGGACATGGCGCGCGCCCTGGCCCGGCTGTCGCTCGACCGCTTCGCCCCGCGCGACCTGGCCGCCATCCGGGATGGGCTGGCCCGCGCCGCCGCCA
>JAQGIA010000550.1 GCA_028291445.1 Belnapia sp. | reverse complement strand
GGCGCGCAGCCTGCAGGCCGTGGCGCTGGCGGCGCTGCTGCTGGTGGCGGCGATCGCCGCGGCGGTGGTCGCCGTCGCGGTGCGGGCCGGCAGCGCGGCCCGGCGCCAATCCATCGCCATCCTGCATGACCTGGGCGCGACCGATGCCGATATCGCCGGCCGCTTCGCCCAGCGGGCGGCCCTGCTGGTGGCGGCCGGGGCGCTGGGCGGCACCCTGGTGGCGGCGCCGGTGCTGGCTGGCTTCGCCGATCTCGCCGCGCCGCTGCTGGGCCGCCAGCCGGCCGATTCGGTGCTGGCCCTGCCCTGGCAAAGCCTGCCCTGGGCCGAGTTGGCCCTGCTGCCGGTGCTGGCGGCGGCGCTCGGCTGGCTGACGGCGCAGGCCACGGTGCGGCGATGGCTGCGACGCCTGCCATGACCGGCCCCCAACCTGATACCCAGCCTGGTCCCCGGCCCCGCTGGCGCCGCCGCCGCCGGCTGGTCATCGCCGCGCCGGCGCTGGCCCTGGCGGTGCTGGCCGCCGGCTTCGGCTGGTTCCTGGTGTTGGCCGGGCGCGGACCGACCGACCCGACGGGCCATACCGATGGGATCGCCGTGCTGACCGGCGGCGCGGAACGGGTCGAGACCGGCCTGCGCCTGCTGCGGGAGGGCCGGGCCGAACGGCTGTTGGTCTCCGGCGTGCATCCCCAGGTGACCCTGGCCGATGTCGCCCGGCTGGCGGCGCTCGAGCCCGAGCCTTTGGCCGGCCGGGTCTCGCTCGGGCCACGCGCCACCACCACGCGAGGCAATGCGGCGGAGATCGCCGATTGGGCGCGGGCGACGCATCTCCGCTCGCTGCGGGTGGTCACTGCGGGCTATCACATGCCCCGCGCCCTGCTGGAGCTGCGTCGCACCCTGCCGGAGGTGGCGCTGGTGGCGCATCCCGTGGTGCCCGCCCGGCTGCGCGACCCGGCGGCGGGCGGCCAGCCGCGCACCTGGTCGCTGCTTGCCGGCGAATACCTGAAATTCCTTGCGGCCTGGGCCGGTGTCCCGGCGCTGCTCGGCCTGCCCCTGGACCCTCCTCGATGATCTGGTTGCGCTCCGTCCTGTTCAACATCGCCTTCTTCGGCAGCACGGCGATGGTCGCCATCCTGTCCACCCCAGTGCTGCTGGCCCCGGCGCATTGGACCATGCCGCCGATCCGCTTCTGGGCCTGGCTGGTGGTGCAGGAACTGCGCTTCATCTGCGGCATCCGGCTGGTGGTCACCGGGCGCGAGCATTTGCCGCAGCAGGGCCCGGCACTGATCGCGGCCAAGCATCAATCGGCCTTCGACACCGTCATCTGGCTGCTGCTGGTTCCCAAATGCGCCTATGTGCTGAAGCAGGAATTGTTGCGGATTCCCTTCTACGGCTTCCTGGTCGCCAAGGTCGGAATGATCTCGGTCGACCGCGCCGGCGGCGGCGCGGCCATGCGGCACCTGCTGAAGGCCGGCAAGGATGCCGCCGCGGCCGGCCGGCAGCTGGTGATCTTTCCGGAGGGCACCCGGGTTGCCCCCGGCGAGCGGGTCCCCTATCAGCCGGGGATCGCTGCCCTGGCCTCGGCGACCGGCTTGCCGGTGATCCCGGTGGCGACCGACAGCGGGGTGCGCTGGGGGCGGCGCGCCTTCCTCAAGCGGCCCGGCACCATCACCATTTCGGTGCTGCCGCCGCTGCCGGCGGGACTGCCGCGGGCGGTGCTGATCGGTGAACTGGAGCGGGTGATCGAGACCGAATCCGACCGGCTGATGGCTGGCCATCCTGTGGATAACCCGGTGGATGACTTGCCCCATGCGGCTGTGCCCTGACTCCAGCCATAGTGGACAAGGTCCTGCCCGCACATGGTTTTCCGCCATAAACCATGCATCGATTTCTTCTGTTCGAAGTCGGCATGACTTTCTAACAGACTGATATGGCAGGATAATTTTCGATGCGATCCAGGCCTGTCCCCAGGCTTGGGAAAACCCGTCCTGGGCGATGCACCATTGCCCTGCGGCAGGCTGCCGATTGTGGACAATCGGCCGGTGGATGGCGTCGCTCAGGTCATCCGGGCGGTGGCAGCAGTGCGGCGATGCGGTCGAGGCCGGCGTCCCGCACCCCCATCTCCCGGAGATGTGCCAAGGTATTCAACAGGTAGTCCCGGTTCGCCCCGGCCTGGCCGATGCCGCGGGCGATGGCTGCGGCGGCATGGTCGGGGGTCGGCCGGCAATAGCTGCCATGCGTCCGGTTGGCCACGTAGGTGACCGCCATCGCGCCCCTCCCGGCATCCAGCAGGCGGATCGGCAGCAGGCGGCGGGTATAGACCACTTCGTTGTTCAGATTCTCCCGCGCATCGAGGTAATCCAGCACCGCGGCCGCCTCGGCGGCGGCGACGCGGAAGGCGACGCCGCGGCAGGCACCGCCGCGGTCGAGGCCGAGCACCAGGCCCGGGGTCTCGGCGGTACCGCGATAAAACCGGCTCCAGAGGCAGAAGCGCCGGTGGAAGCCGCGCAACAGGGCTGGGTGCCGGCCCAGATGGGCGAAGCCGGGCCGCCAGATCAGCGAGCCATAGCCGAAGACATAAAGCTGCCCATCCGGGTCGAGCGGGAGCGGTGCGGGGTGCGGCATGCGGCTCCGGGATGGCGGTCGGGAATGCGCGCGAGAATTCGCGCCTGGCCTGGGGGCGGGTTATATCCCCGGCCGAAATGTCAGCCAAGCCAATGCCATCCTTCGGCCGGCGCCCGCTCGGGTTCCGGGTCCTGCTCGTGGCCGCGCTGCTCGTGGCGGCGCTGGCCGCCGGCCATGCGCTGCTGTGGCGCTGGATGTCCAGCCAATTGCAGGACGGCTTCACCGCCTGGGCCGAGACTCGACGCGCCCAGGGCTGGCGGGTCGATCACGCGGCCCCGTTGCGGGGCGGCTGGCCGCTTTCCGCCACGCTGACCCTGCCGCAATTCCACCTGGCGGGCGGCGAGGCCACGCTGCCCGGCGGCATGGACTGGCAGGCGGAGGCGCTGCTGCTCCGCGTCTCGCTGCCCTGGGTCGACCATCTCGTGGTGGACATGCCCGGCCGGCACCGGCTGCGGCTTGGCGAGGCGACGATCCCCTTCGCCGCCGACCGGTTGGTGGCCGAGCTGCCGATCGAGCGCCATGTGCCGCCGCGCGGCGCGCTGCTGGAAGGCGAACGGCTGCGCTTCGGCAGCCCGGCCGGTGGCGTGGAGGCACGGCGGGTGCGGCTCGAGGTGCAGACCCGCACCACCGCCATCGAGGGCGAGCCGGCGGTGACCCTGCGCGGCGGGGCGGAGGGCATCCTGCTGCCGGAATCGCCCCTGCAGGCGCCGATGCTCGCGGCGCTCGGCCGGACCCTCCAGGCGGCGGAATTCGACCTGGCGCTGAACGGCCCGGTACCGCCCGGACGCGGCCCTGGCGAGCGCGCCGAGGCCTGGCGCGACGGCGGCGGCACGCTGGCGCTGCGGGCGCTGGACCTCCGCTGGGGGCCGGTGACCGCCGCCATCGCCGCCACCCTGACCCTGGACGAGGCGTTGCAGCCGATGGGCGCCGGGACGCTGAAACTGGCCGGCGCAGCCCAGGCGCTGGAGGCCGCCGCTGCCGCCGGGCTGCTGACGCCCCGCGCCGCCGGGACCGCCCGGACCGTGCTGCGGCTGCTCAGCCGGCCGCCGGCCGATGGCGGCCCGCCGGAACTGAACGTGCCCTTAACGCTCGATGACCGGACCCTGACCCTGGCGCGCATTCCGCTGGTCCGGCTGGGTGCCTGGGAATGGCCGACCCGATGATGGCAATTTAGGGGTGGCCATGGCGGGGCCGGCGGGCGTAGGCTGCGCCGCATGACATCGGTCCTGTTCCGTACAGCGCGAATTACCAGCCCGGCTGCCTGAGCTGCGCCGTGGGTACGGCGCGTCCTGCGCCGCCGGGTTTATCCCACCCCCTGGTCTTCGCGCATTGTTCGGAACCCGATCCCATGTCCCTTTCCAACTCGAAGCTGCTGTCCGTCCGATTTTTCGTGCTGGCCGAAAGCTGCCCCGGCCTGTTGCCCCGGCTGCTCCAGCCCCTGGCCAAGCGGGATCTGACGGCGGATGCCTTCCACGCCCTGCGCGACGGCGATCAGGTCCGGGTCGAGATCATGCTCGAAGCGATGCCGGAGGAGATGCTGCATCTCGTCGCCGGCAACCTGGGCCAGGTCTTCGGCGTGCTGGACGTGCGGACCGAAGCTGGCCAGCCCCTGCGGATCGCCGCCTGAAGTCGATGTGAACAAAGGCTCCCCGGATCGGATGTAACGCCGTAGGATGCAGGGCTCAAACCGCTGCGTGACCTTGGGAAGATCGGCCGATGCTGTGGGATGCCTTGCCGGATGCGCTGCTGCTGGCGCGAATCCAATTCGCCTTCACCATCACCTTCCACTTCCTTTTCCCGGCATTCACCATCGGCCTCGCCAGCTACCTGGCGGTGCTGGAGGGGCTGTGGCTGTTCACCAAGCGTGAGCTCTACCTCGACCTGTTCCGCTACTGGCTGAAGGTCTTCGCCGTGAACTTCGCCATGGGCGTGGTCTCCGGCATCGTGCTGTCCTACCAATTCGGCACCAATTGGTCGGTCTTCTCGGACCGTACCGGGCCGGTGCTGGGGCCGCTGCTGGGCTATGAGGTGCTGACCGCCTTCTTCCTCGAGGCCGGCTTCCTCGGCGTGATGCTGTTCGGCCTGGGACGGGTCGGGAAGGGCCTGCATTTCGCCGCCACCCTCCTGGTCGCGGTCGGCACGCTGATCTCCGGCTTCTGGATCCTCTCGGCGAATTCCTGGATGCAGACGCCGACGGGCCATTCGATCGGGCCGGACGGCCGGTTCCTGCCGGAGGATTGGTGGGCGATCGTCTTCAACCCCTCCTTCCCGCTGCGTTACCTGCACACCATCACCGGCGCCTATCTGACGACGGCGATGATCATCGGCGCGGTCGGCGCCTTCCACCTGCTGCGCGACCGCGGCAATCAGCGCGCCCGGGTGATGTTCTCCATGGCGATGTGGATGGCCGCCCTGGTGGCCCCCGCCCAGGCGGTCTTCGGCGACATGCAGGGGCTGGTGACCCGGCAGCACCAGCCGCAGAAAATCGCCGCCATGGAAGGCCATTGGGAGACCCAGCGCGGCGCGCCCTTGTTGCTGTTCGGCATGCCGGACATGGCCCGCGAGGAAACCCGCATGGCCATCGGCATCCCTCGGCTCGGCAGCCTTATCCTGACGCATGAATGGGACGGCGAGGTGCGCGGGCTGAAGGATTTCCCGCCCGATGCGCGGCCGACTAACGTGCCGCTGGTTTTTTGGTCCTTCCGCATCATGGTCGGGATCGGCCTGCTGATGATCGCGCTCGGCGCCGCCTCGCTGCTGCTGCGCTGGCGCGGCCGGCTGTACGACACGCCCTGGTTCCAGCGCTGGGCGGTGGGCATGGGGCCGGCCGGGTTGGTGGCGGTCACCTTCGGCTGGATCACCACCGAGGCCGGGCGGCAGCCCTATACCGTCTATGGGTTGATGCGCACCGCCGAGAGCGTCAGCCCGATCGCCGCACCGGCCGTCGCCGCTTCGCTGGCGGCTTTCGTCATAGTCTATTTCTGCGTCTTCGGCGCCGGGCTCTGGTACCTGTTCCGGCTGTTCGGCCATCCGCCCATGCCGCATGAGGAAGGCCCCCGCCACGACCAGCCGATCCGCACCGCGGGGATCACGCCCGCCCCCGCAGCGGCGGGCGCCCCAGCGGCCCAAACGGGTAAGGCAGCAGCCGGCCAGCAATCGGAGCCCGTCGCATGAGCGCCGAGACCATCGCCACCATCTGGGCCTTCCTGATCGCCATCTCCGTGTTCCTCTATGTCTGCATGGATGGCTTCGACCTCGGCGTCGGCATCCTGTTTCCGTGGATCCGGGGCGAAGGGGACCGCGACGTGGCGGTCAATACCGTGGCGCCGGTCTGGGACGGCAACGAGACCTGGCTCGTCATGGGTGGTGCCGGGTTGTTCGCGGTGTTTCCGCTGGCCTACGCGACCATCCTGCCGGCGCTCTACATGCCGATCATCCTCATGCTGCTGGCGCTGATCTTTCGCGGCGTCTCCTTCGAGATGCGGTTCCGCGCGGCGACGCCGGGCCAGTTGATCGGCTGGGACCGCGCCTTCTCCTGGGGCAGCTACGCGGCCACGATTTGCCAGGGCCTGGCGCTCGGCGCCTTCGTCCAGGGCATCAAGGTCGAGGAGCGGGCCTATGCCGGTGGCTGGTGGGACTGGCTGACGCCCTTCTCCTGCCTGACCGCGGCGGCGCTGGTGGTGGGCTACGGATTGCTCGGCGCCTGCTGGCTGGTCTGGAAGACCGAGGGCAAGCTGCAGGCCCAGGCCGGGGCGCTGGCGCGGCCGCTCGCGGTGCTGACCCTGGCCTGCATCGGTCTGGTCAGCCTGGTGATGCCCTTCCTGCTGCCGGAATTCCGCGCCCGCTGGTTCGCCTTCCCCGCCATCCTCACCGCCCTGCCGGTGCCGATCCTGGTGGTGGCGCTGGCCTGGAAGCTGTTCCGCTCCCTTGGGCAGACCGATGGCCATCCGTGGCGGGACGGGCTGCCCTTCCTCTGCACGATCGGGCTGTTCTTCCTCGCCTATACCGGGCTCGGCATCAGCATGTGGCCGATGATCGTGCCGCCCGAGATCACCATCTGGGACGCCGCGGCGCCGCGCTCCTCGCAGCTGTTCCTGCTGGTGGGCGCGGCGGTGCTGATCCCCATCATCCTGGCCTATACCGCCTATGTGTACTGGCTGTTCCGCGGCAAGGTGAAGGCGGGCGCCGGGTAT
>JAQGIA010000545.1 GCA_028291445.1 Belnapia sp. | reverse complement strand
GGCTATGCCCAGGCCTCCAAGAGCGTGAAGGAGGACTGGCAGGGGCTGATGTTCGATTTTTTGCGCGGCCGCCCCACCTTGCGCCGCGTGCTGCTGCTGCTCGATGCGCGGATCGAGACCAAGCCGGCCGATCGCATGGCCATGGAATTGCTGACCGATGCCGCGGTGCCCTTTCAGATCATCATCACCAAGGCCGATAGCGCCAAGCCCTGGTGGCTGAAGCAGCGCATCGTCCAGGCGGAGGAACTCGCCCGGTCGCATACCGCCGGCCACCCGCTGGTGCTGGTGACCAGCAGCCAGACCGGCGACGGCATCCCGGAATTGCGGGCGGAAATGACGTCGCTGGCGCGACCGACCTGAACCGTCACTTAGGCCGGCTTCCGGTCGGCCAGGGCGCGGTCCGCGAGTGTTTGCCATCCGGCCGATCTGCGTTACAGCCCTCCGCCTGATCCGGGAGCCTGGGCCCATGACCGACGAACCCTTCGACGCCATGAAGATGCTGGCCGGCGCGCTGCCCTTCCTCAAGCGCTACGACGACCAGATCATCGTCGTGAAGTACGGCGGCCATGCGATGGGCGAGGAGGAGACCGCGCTCCGCTTCGGCCGCGACATCGCCCTGCTGGAGCAGGTCGGCGTCAGCCCGGTGGTGGTGCATGGCGGCGGTCCGCAGATCAACGCCATGCTCAAGCGGTTGAACGTGCAATCCACCTTCGTCCAGGGCCTTCGCGTCACCGACGCCGCCATGCTGGACGTGGTCGAGATGGTCCTCGCCGGACCGGTCAACAAGCAGGTGGCCGGGGCCATCACCCGTGCCGGTGCCCTGGCGGTCGGCATTTCCGGCAAGGATGGCGGGCTGATCAAGGCTCGCAAGGTCACCCGCATGGTGCGCGACCCGGATTCGCGAATCGAGCAGGTGCTCGACCTCGGCTTCGTCGGCGAGCCCACCGCGGTCGATACCAAGGTGCTCCGCCTGCTGATCGGCGCCGATATCGTGCCGGTGGTCGCCCCGGTCGGCGTCGGCGACGATGGCCAGACCTACAATATCAACGCCGATACCGTGGCCGGCGCCATCGCCGGTGCGCTGGGCGCCGAGCGCCTGCTGATGCTGACCGACGTTCCCGGCGTGAAGGGCCCCGACGGCGCGCTGATCGCCGAGATGACCGTTGCCGAGGTCATGGCCGGGATCGCCGACGGCTGGATCTCCGCCGGTATGATCCCCAAGGTCGAGACCTGCATCTATGCCATCGAGCGCGGAGTGAAGGGGGCGGTCATCCTCGACGGCCGCGTCCCCCATGCGGTGCTGCGCGAGCTGTTCACCGATGGCGGCGCGGGCACCCTGATCAAGCCCTGACGGCGGAGCCGTCGCCCAGGATTAAGCCCTGACGGCGAAGCCGTCGCCCAGGATTAAGCCCTGACGGCGGAGCCGTCGCCTGGAGCCGTTTCATCCGCGCTGTTCCCGGATGAAACGGCTTTGGTCTTTGCTTCGGCGAGCAAATTACCCGCTCGGGCGGTGTCGCCTGAGACGAGTTGCTCCAACCCTTGCGGTCAGCCCGTCTTCTTCAGGTTCCAGAAGGTGGCGAAGCCCGGCAGCACCCCGGTCAGCGTGCTGCGGAAGGCGGTCGCCTGGAAGTACTGGCCGAGCGGCACATAGGGCACCGTCTCGAAGGCCCGGCGTTGCAGCGCCTGCGCCGCCACCTGCTGCGCCGCCAGGTCGGGGGCGGCGAACCACTCGGCCCGCAACGCCTCGATCCGCGCATCCTCCGGCCAGCCGAACCAGCCGGCGCCGCCGTTGCCGCGCAGCATGGTATGGCCGGCCGGCGTCGCGGTATCGGCGCCGGCCGAGAAGGTGAAGAAGCCGCTCCAGCCGCCCTGGCCCACCGGTGCCTTGCTGCCGCGCCGGGTCAGCACCGCGCCCCAGTCCAGCGCCTGGTAGTCGACATTCATGCCGAGCCGGCGCAGCAGGTCCGCGCCGACCTCGCTCATCGCCTTCAGATGCGGGAAGTCGGTCGCCACTAGCAGGGCCACCGGCTCCCCCTTGTATCCCGCGGCGGCCAATTCGCGCTTCGACGCCTCCAGGTCGCGCGGCCCGGACAGCACCTCCAGCCCGGCATCGCTGGCCAGCGGCGAGCCCGGGGTGAAGACCCCGGCCGGAGCCTTCCACATGGTGCGATCCTCGCCGGCGACCGACAGCATGAAATCGGTCTGCACGATGGCGCCGAGCACCGCGCGGCGCACCGCCGGATTGTCGAAGGGCGGCTGCAGATGGTTCATCCGGAAGGCGCCGACGAAGCCGGCGAGGTCCAGCGTGGTCACCGTCAGCCGGCGGCTGCGCTTCAGCAGCGGCACCAGGTCGGGGGTGACGAAATCCCACCAATCCACCTCGCCGGCCTGCAAGGCGGCGGCGGCGGTCGCCGGATCCGGCGTGGTCAGCCATTCGACCCGGTCGAGATGGACGATCTTCGGCCCCGCCGTGCCGCTCGGGGTGCCGCCATCCCGCGGCACGTAGTCCGGGTTGCGCTCATAGACCGCCCGCGCCCCGGGAACCCGCTCGGCGGCGAGGAAGCGGAACGGGCCGCTGCCGACCATCTCGGTCACCTGGGCACTGCCCGCGGTGCGGGCCAGCCGCTCCGGCATCATCGCCGGCATATAGACGCCGGACTTGCCGAGCGCGGCCGGCAACAGCGGGAAGGGCCGGCTCATGCGGAACAGGATCCGCTTGTCGTCGGGCGCCGAAAGCTCCTCCACCGCCGCCATCAAGGCCTGGCCGAAGGCGTCCCGGCTGGCCCAGCGGCGCAGGCTGGCGACGCAATCCCGCGCCAGCACCGGCGTACCGTCGTGCCAGCGCAGCCCCTCGCGCAGGGTCAGCGTCCAGCGCCGGCCGTCCTGCTCCATCACCTGGCCGGCGACCATCTGCGGCTGCGGCATGAACCCCTCGTCCAGCCCATAGAGCGTGTCGAAGACCATGAAGCCGTGGTTGCGGGTGACGTAGGCGGTGTTCCAATGAGGATCGAGCGTCGAGAGATCCGCCTGCGGGACGAAGCGCAGGATGCGCGCACCCTGGCCGGCGGCGATCCCCGGGGCGGCGAGCGGCGCCGCCATGGCCAGGGCCGAGGCGGACAGGAACTGGCGTCGCTGCATGGTGGTGTCTCCGGCGGCTGCGGCC
>JAQGIA010000544.1 GCA_028291445.1 Belnapia sp. | reverse complement strand
GGCAGCCTGGCGCGGAAGGAGATCTCCATGGCCAAGGTCGTGGTCGCCGACGCGCTGCACAAGGCGGTCGATACCTCGCTGCAACTGCTCGGGGCGCGTGGCTATTCCAAGGACACGCCGGTCGAGTGGATGTACCGCTATGCCCGCCAGGCGCGGCTGGTGGATGGCGCCTCCGAAGTGCACCGCATGGTGCTGGCGAATTTCCTCCGCCGCCAGGGGAAGGACTTCTTCGCCTGGGGCACCAACCGTGGATGACGCCGACCTGCCACGGCAGGCGGCCAACCATGTGCCGCTTTCGCCGATCTCCTTCCTGCTGCGGGCGGCACGGATCTATCCGCATCGGACGGCCGTGGTGCACGGGGCACGGCGATACACCTATGCGCAGATGGCGGAGCGCAGCCGGCGGCTCGCCTCGGCGCTGAGGCGGGCGGGCGTGGGGCCGGGCGATGTCGTCGCCATCATGGCGCCGAATACGCCGGAGATGCTGGAAGCCCACTACGGCGTGCCGATGGCCGGCGCGGTGCTGCTGACGGTGAACATCCGGCTGGATGGGCCAGCGATCGGTTTCATCCTGCGGCATTCCGGCGCGAAATTCCTGTTCGTCGACCGGGAGTTCACCAGGATCGTGCGGGCGGCGGTGCCGGCGGGCCTGCCGGTGGTCGACATCGTCGACAGCGAGGCGCCGGCGGGCGAGCAGCTCGGCGCGCAGGACTACGAAGCCTTCCTGGCCGGCGGCGATCCGGCGGCGCCGATCCATACGCCGGCCGATGAGTGGGAGGCGATCAGCCTCTCCTATACCTCGGGGACCACCGGCGATCCGAAGGGTGTCGTCGCGCATCATCGCGGCGCCTATCTGAATGCAACGGCGAATGCGCTGGCCTTCACGCTGACGCCGCGCAGCGTCTATCTGTGGACGCTGCCGATGGTCCATTGCAACGGCTGGACCTATACCTGGGCGGTCACCCTGCAGGGCGGCACGCATGTCTGCCTGCGAAAGGTGGAGCCCGGCGCGATCTTCGCCAGCATCGCCGAACATGGCGTGACCCATATGTGCGCGGCGCCGATCGTGCTGACGATGATGATTCACTCGCCGGAGGACCAGAAGCGGCGCTTCGACCATCATGTCGCCATCGCCACCGGCGGCGCAGCGCCCCCCTCCCCGGTCATCGCCCAGATGGAGGCAATGGGCTTCTCCGTCACCCACCTCTACGGACTGACCGAATGCTATGGCCCGGCGACCATCTGCCTCTGGCAGCCGGGGCTGGACGCGCTGCCGCTGGAAGCGAAAGCGGCCTTCATGGCGCGGCAGGGTGTCAACCATCCGATGCTGGAGGAGGCCGCGGTGCTGGACGCCGCCACCATGGCGCCGGTGCCGGCCGATGGCCGCACGCTGGGCGAGGTGATGCTGCGCGGCAATACCGTGATGAAGGGCTACCTGCGCAACCCGGCGGCCAATGCAGCGGCCTTCGCCGGCGGCTGGTTCCATACCGGCGACCTCGGGGTGATGCACCCGGATGGCTACATCGAGGTGAAGGACCGGGCCAAGGACATCGTCATTTCCGGGGGTGAGAATATCTCGACCCTGGAGGTGGAGGAGGTGCTCTACGCCCATCCCGGGATCATGGAAGCCGCGGTCGTCGCCGCACCGGACGACAAATGGGGCGAGGTACCGCATGCCTTCGTCATGCCGAAGCCGGGCGCCGCGCCGCCGTCCGAGGCGGAGGTGATCGCCTGGTGCCGCGCCCGCCTGGCGCATTTCAAATGCCCGAAGCGGGTCAGCTTCGGGCCACTGCCGAAAACCTCGACCGGCAAGATCCAGAAATTCGAACTGCGCGAGCGCCTGCGACCCGTGTAGCCTCTCCCGAAACGGGAGGCTTCCAATGAAGACGACGCGCCGGCTGCTGCTCGCGGCCCCTGCCCTGCTGCTGGCTCGCCCGGCCGGGGCGCAAGCCTGGCCGAACCATCCGGTGCGGATCATCGTTCCCTATACCCCCGGCGCCATCAACGACACGCTGGCGCGGCTGGTGGGCGAGCGGATGCAGGAGGCCGTCGGCCAGCTCGGCGTGGTGGAGAACCGGCCGGGCGCCAGCGGCTCGCTCGCCATCGCCACGGTGGCCCAGGCGACGGACAACCACACCATCGCGGTCGCCAATACCGCCAACCTGACGATGAACCCCTTCCTCTTCGCCAATACCGGCTATGATTCGACGAAGGACCTCGCCCCGCTCTGCGTCACCACCCGGCTGATGAACTGCCTGGTGGTGAACCGCGACAGCGGCATCACCAGCCTCGCCGAGCTGATCGCCCGGGCCAAGGCGAAGCCCGGCCAGATGAGCTATGCCAGCTCCGGCGCCGGCAGCAGTCCGCATCTGGCGGCCGAGCTGTTCCGCGTCCGCGCCGGGCTGGAGCTGGTGCATGTGCCCTATCGCGGCAGCGCGCCGGGCCTGGCCGATCTGATCGGCGGGCGGGTCGACATGAGCATCGACAACCTGCCGAACGTGCTGCCCAACGTCGAGGGCGGCCGGCTCCGCGCGTTGGCCGTCACCGGCTCGGCACGCGACCCGGCCCTGCCGGATGTGCCGACCTTCGCCGAGGCGGGGCTGCCGGGCTACGAGGTCTATGTCTGGTTCGGCTTCGTCGGCGGCGCCGCCATGCCACAGGCGATCCGCGACCGGCTCTCGACGGCGATCGCCGGCATCGTGCAGGGGCCGGAAACCGCCGAGAAGATCCGCCGCGCCGGCGCCTCCGTCTGGGTCCAGGACCAGGCGCAGATGGCCGGGCTGATCCGCAGCGAGCTCGACAAATGGGGCGGGGTGATCAAGGCGGCGGGCCTCAAGCTGGAATGATCGGGCGGGCCGGTTCAGGCCGCGAATGGGAGAGTGCCTCGGCATAGCCCTCCCGCAGCCGGGACTCGTCCGGGTCGCCCAAGCCCGATGCATCGACGGCGAGGACCAGTGGTGCATCCACCTGGATGGGCTGCACGACAGGAGGGCTGGCGAGCAGGTAACGGCGGCGCATCCCGGTCCTCGCGGCCAAGATGGGACCGCACGGTCCCTTGGCGAAAGGCATGCGGCCGCGCATCCTGCGGCGAAACCGAGGAGACGCGCCATGCCCAGCATCACCGTCGATGGCTATGCCATGCAGTATGCCGAGGCTGGCAGCGGCCCACCGCTGGTGCTGATCCATGGCTCGCTGAACGACTACCGGTATTGGGCGCCGCAGATGGAACCGCTGGGCGCGCGGTTCCGGGTCGTCGCCCCGAGCCTCCGGCACTATTGGCCCGAGCGATGGGATGGCAGCGGCGACGGCTTCCGGATCGACCGGCACGTGTCGGACATGGCCGCTTTCATCGCCGCGCTCGGCGCCGGCCCGGTGCGGCTGATCGGCCATTCGCGCGGCGGGCATATCGCCTTCCGCCTGGCGGAGCTGCATCCCGGACTGCTGCATCAGTTGGTGCTGGCGGAACCGGGCGGTGAGCTGGACGAAAGCCTCGGCGGCAAGCCGGTGGCCGCGGGCGGTGTCGGGCGGCAAGCGCAGGCTTTCGCCGAAGCGGCCGCGCTGGTGAAAGCCGGTGATGTCGAGGGCGGGCTGCGTCGCTTCGCCGAACATACCGGCGGCCCCGGCGCCTGGGAGAAGCGGAGCGAGACCCGCAAGATGATCGGCCGCGACAATGCGCATACGCTGGCGGGGCAGATCGACGAGCGGCGGCGGCCCTTCTCCCGCGCCGCGGCCGAGGGTATCCGGGTGCCGACCTTGCTGGTGCATGGGGAGAATACCCAGCCGAGCTTCGTTACCATCATCGATGCGCTGGAGCGGTGCATGCCGGGCGTCGCCGGCCGGGTCAGCATCCCGAATGCGGCGCATGGGATGAGCAGCGACAATCCGGCGGATTTCAATGCGGCGGTGCTGCGCTTCCTGGATGGCCGGTGACCTTCGCCGGCAGCCGCCGTTCAGCGGATGGGCACCCCATCCAGGAACTGGCGGTTGCGCAGGGTGAGGCGTTGATTCATCTGCTGGGCGCTGATCGGGGTCAGCCCCTTCAAGCCGTCGTCGTTTTCCTCGGAAAGGCCGCCGCCGACCAGCCTATGGACCCAGTTGGGGTCTTCGCCGGCGGTCCAGTTGGTCTTGTTGTGCATCCATTCGTGATAGACGGCGAAGGTGGCGGCGGTGATGTCGGTGGCTATCCGGTCGAGGTAGATCTCGGACATGATGCCAACCACCATGTTGTTCCTCACCATGTTCGCGGTGCTGCCAGCAGCCTTCGGTGACTGGGCCAGGAAGCTCGCGAAGCGGGTCGGATCGAACCGTCGCAGGATGGAAAGCTGCCGGGTTTCGCAGATATAGCACAGCAGGTCGGTGTCGAGCATGGTGCGGTCGGCGGTGCTTGATGTGTTCAGCGCCTTGAAGCCAGGCGGGCCGGATTTCAGGGTCAGGTCGAACAGGACCCGGAGGTTCTTCGCCAGTTGCTGGCAGAAGGGCGCCGCGCCGGCGGCCACCGAACGGGTTCGCACTTCCGAGATCACGTTCCGGTAGTTCCCGTAGCCCTTGAGGGTCTCGTAATAGACCCCCGGCTCGGTGCCGACCATTTCGAGGTAAAGGGTCAGGGTTGCCATGGCATGCAGCCTTCGGCGGTTCTGCCGGAGGTAAGCATGCCATGGCGGGCTGCGGCTGCCGCGCCGCAGTCAAATCAATGTGTCGGCAGGCGGATGATCTGGCCTTCGTCCATCAGGCCGTCGCGCGCACCAGCCGCCCAGGCCGCGCACCCGTCTCCTTGCCCTTCTCGAAGATCGGCACGCCGGAGACCAGCGTCATGTCATAGCCCTCGACCTGCTGCACCAGGCGGCGGCCGCCGGCGGGCAGGTCGTAGATCATCTCCGGGTGGTGCAGCCGCAGCGCCGCCATGTCGATGACGTTGACATCCGCCTTCTTGCCGACCTCCAGCCGTCCACGATCGTGGAAGCCGAAGAAATCCGCGGTCTCGCTGGTCTGCCGCTAGATGATGAACTCCAGCGGCAGGCGTTCGCCGCGCGAGCGGTCGCGCACCCAATGGGTCAGCATGTAGGTGCAGAGCGAGGCATCGCAGATCACGCCGCAATGGGCGCCGCCATCGGAAAGGCCGAGCACGGTATGCGGATCGGTGATCATCTCCTGCACCACCGCCAGGTCGCCATGGACGTAGTTGGTGACCGGGAAGTACAGCATCCGGCTGCCGTCGCCGCCGGTCAGGTAGTCGTAGCAGAACTCCTCCGAGGTCTGGTTGGCGCGGGCCGCCATGGCGGCGATGCTGCGCTCCGGCCCCGGCTCGTAATCCGGCGGATCGCCCAGCAGGTACATGCGGTCCCAGCGGGTGGCGATCTGGCGGGAGAGCGGCGGCAGCACCTCCATCAGCCGGTCGGAGGCTGCCTCGGCCAGGATGGTGGCGCGCAGCGCCGGGTCGCGCAGCCGGGCGAGCTGTTCGGCCGGCGGCAGCGTCGCGGTCGCGGCATAGGCTTCGCGCAAGGCGAAGGGGTTCAGCGAGGTGGTCAGGCCGAGGATCAGCCCGACCGGGCGGCCGGCGACCTGGGCGGACAGAGGAATGCCCTCGGCGCGGGCGGCGCGGACGCCGTCCATCAGCCGGCGCCAGCGATCGGGGTCGTAGGAGCGGTCGGTCAGCAGGAACCAGAGCGGCCGCTTGTTGGCCTTGGCGATCTGGTTCATCCAGCCGAATTCGGCGGCCTCGTCCTCGAAGTCGGACAGCATGCCGAAGGCGCCGCGGCCGGCCCGGCCGAGCGCCGCGCCGATGCCGATCAGCTCCTCATGCTCGGCATAGCGACCGGGGACCAGGTCGCCGGTCGGGGTCTTGTGCTG
>JAQGIA010000478.1 GCA_028291445.1 Belnapia sp. | reverse complement strand
ACATCTCGAAAGCTTTGGCTCATACCCCGTTAAGACACTGCAAACACTTAGTTTTTTCAACAAATACCGTTGCTCATGACAAGCTTGTCCCAGGTCTCGATCGCAGTCCGGATGAATTTTTTCTATCGCTTCGGGCGTCGTGACGATGACTTTCGCCCCTGTCCTCTCAAGACGCCCTCGCTGCGCTACCCTGCATCGCCACCGCCACCACTTGCCGCCACCACCCCAGGATCGGCGCCGGCAGGCCCGAGCAGCATCCCATAGGTTAACGCCCCGAAGCCTAGAAAACCCGGATCGGCGAATGGCTTCACCCCTGCATGCCAGTAGCCCCCACGCTGCGCTGTTGCCCAGGGCCGGCAACCCACCGCTGCGGATACGCCGCAAGCTGATAACGATGGGACATAAACAGCGGCACGTGACCGGCCAGCATATCCTGCAACGCCGGCACGCCGTCGCGGCAGGGCACATGCGGCATGCGGAAATCACTACGCCGATGCAGCTAAGGTAGACGCGATATGCGCCAGGTAGCCAAACCCGCTTGTGGCATAATTCGGCGTCATCGGCGCCGGCTTCGCCATAACCTGCACTGCGGCCACGTTGCCGTAAGGCGTCCAGGGGTGTGCCAGCAGCGCATAAGGGCGGATGCACAGCTCGCTACGGAAGCTGCACGCCTGCATCGCCCGGTAGGTCGGCTACGTCAGCGTATCGTCAGCCCGTAGGAGTGCATGGCTATCCGGCATCGCCCGGGCAGCCTCCCCTCCCCGGCCGAGCCCGAGGTACCGCCGACATTATCGATCACCATGGGCTTGCCAGGAATCTCCTGCAGCTTCGGCCGAGGATCCGCGCCACCATGTCGTTCGACCCGGCGGTTAGCGAACGATGATGCGGGTCGGCCAATGCGGCCGACTGCGCCCCTGAGATCCCCCGGCAGCCGGCCACGCTAGATGGCAGCGCCCGAGCATGCGGCCATCCCGACCATTACGGTATCACCCCGAAATCCGTGCGCCGGGCTTCAGCTATCGGTACGGATATTGTTGTCGCGGATGACCTTGCCCCAACGCTCGATCTCGCTGGCCAGGAAGCGGCCACATTCCTCGGGGCCGGTCGCCTTCACGTCGCAGCCCTGCTCCTCGATCCGGTTGCGCACCTCGGGGTCGGACAGCGCCTTGGCCAAGGCCTCGCGCATCTGCACCAGGATCGGCTCCGGCGTGCCGGCGCGGCCGAGGAAGGCCCACCAGGTCGGTGCATCGAAGCCGGCGAAGCCCTGCTGGGCGAAAGGCGCGACCCCCGGGACGTGCCGGCTCTCGGTCGCGGTGGTCACGCCGAGCGGCCGCAGGCTCCCGGCCCGGATATGCTGGCTGATGATGACCACGTTCGACATGAACAGCGGCACCTGGCCGGAAACCGCGTCCTGCACCGCCGGCCCGCCGCCCCGATAGGGCACATGCACCAGGCTGACGTCGCCCTGCTGTTGCAGCAACGTGGTCGAGACATGCGCCAGCCCGCCCACGCCGGAACTGGCGAAGCTGATGGTGTCCGGCGCCGCCTTGGCCGCCGCCACCACATCCTGGAAGCTGCGATAGGGGGTGGAACTATGCGCCACCAAAGCCAGCGGCCCGGTCGCCACCAGGCTGACCGGGCTGAAGGCCTCGAGCGTCTTGTAGGGCAGCCGCATCAGTGTCTGGTTGGTCGCCTCGTTATCGTAGGCGAACATCCAGGTATAGCCGTCGGGCGCCGCGCGGGCCGCCTCGATGGCCCCGATCGAGCCGGAGGCGCCGCCGCGATTCTCGATGATCACCGGCTTGCCCAGCGCCTCGGACAGCTTGGGCTGGAACAGCCGGGCGATGGTATCGGTGGAGCCGCCCGGCGGCCAGGGCACGATCAGCCGGATCGGCCGCTCCGGCCAACCCTGGGCCCGCAGCAGGGCCGGTGCGCCGAGGATGGGCACGGCAAGGCCGGTGGCCGTCAAGGCCAGCAGCGAACGACGATTCATGGATGACATCCCCAGGCGGCTGGGCCTTGCGGCGGCCCGTTTGCGATGGTTTCAGATGCACCCCTTGCCGCCCCCGCTCAAGCCCGCATGCGCGGCTCGAAGCTGGTCTCCATGCGGAAATTCTCCTCGATATGGCTGGCCAGCGCCTCCGCCACCGCGGTCTCGGGGCCACGCAGCAGGCCGATGGCGAAATCCGGCAGGGGCGGCAGCCCCTCCGCCGGGCCCAATTGCCGGAGGCCATCCGGCAGCGCCGTGGGCATCGCGACGGTCACCGCCAGCCCGGCCAGCGCCACCGCGAGCGAGCCCGACAGCGAGGCGGCGGTATAGGCCATGCGCCAGGGCACATCCGCCTGGTCCAGCGCGCGGATGGCGGCGGTGCGCCAGGAACAGCCATTCAGCGCCAGGGTCAGCGGCAATGGCCGACGCCGCGCCAGCTCCTCCGTGCCGATCCACAGCAAAGGGCCGCGCCAGAGCCAGCGGACCCTGGCCCCGAAAGGCTCGTTGCCCTCGGACAACAGGGTGAGGTCCAGATCCCCCGCCGCCAGCCGGTCCACCAATTCATTGGAGGGCGCGCAGGTCACTTCCACCTGCACCGCCGGATGGCTGGCGCCGAACCGGGCCAGGATGCCGGGCAGCCAGCGGATGGCATAATCATCCGGCGAGCCCAGCCGCACCGCGCCGGCCACCGCGGGCTGGCGGAAGGTGGCGTGGATCTCGTCATGCAGGGTCAGCAGCCGGCGGGCCCGCTCCAGCAGCCAAAGCCCATGCTGGGTCGGCTCGACGCCGCGGGCGCCGCGCAGCAGCAGCGGCTGGCCCAGCATCTCCTCCAGCCGGCGGATCTGCATGGAGACGGCGGACTGGGTGCGGCCGACCGCCAGCGCGGCGCGGGTGAAGCTGCCGCCCTCGGCGATGAGGACGAAGCTGCGCAGCAGGTCGGGGTCGAGGCCGGGGGGAATGGCGAGCATGGCCGATCATCAGCAACGCTGATGCGGCAGGTCAATGCAATTCGTTTTCCTTATTGCCCATGCGGGATCAGTTTTCCCCTGTCAGGAGACACCGTCATGGCTTTCATCCCGCTCCGCACCGCATCCTCCGCCCAGTTCCGGCCCTGGTTCAAACCCGCCGTCCCGGGCTGGCCGAACTTCCGCGCCATGCTGCGCGCCGCGATCACCCGGCGGCAACTGGCGGCGATGGACGACCGCATGCTGCGGGACATCGGCATCAGCCGGGTCGATGCGCTGCAGGAGGCCGACCGGCTGCCCTGGGACGTGACGCAGCGCTAGCGTCCCGAAGCGGAAGCTCGCAACGGCGTCACGCCCTTCCGCTTCGGGACACCCGCCGTTGCTTGCGGGGGCCTGCCGGTCCCTGAAGTTCGCCGCAAGGGATGACAAACTTCAGGGGCAGGACACCAGGCCCCGCCGCATCCCGGCATATGGAGGCGGCCCCAGGCCTGAACTGCAAGGCGGCTCAGGCAACAAGCTAACCGTTCGCCACCTTGATGCACCGCGCGCTGCGCCCCGGCACCGGGGAGCGCGGCGCCGGCACGCCCGCCAGGCATTCCGGCACCGCCTCGACGCAGCGCGGCGCGAAGGAACATGCGGTCGGCAGCGTCTCGAGGCTCGGCGGCGCGCCGGGGATGGTGGTCAGCCGCTGGCCGCGCATGCCGCCATGCACCGTGGCGCCGAGCAGCCCGCGCGGATAGGGGTGCAGCGGCGCCTTCATCATCGCCGCGACCGGCCCTTCCTCGACCACCCGCCCGGCATACATCACCGCCACCCGGTCGGCGATCTCACCGGCCACGCCGAGGTCGTGGGTGACGAAGATCACCCCCATGCCGAGTTGCTCCTGGAGCTTGCGCAGCAGCAGCAGCACCTGGATCTGCACCGTGGCATCCAGCGCCGTGGTCGGCTCGTCGGCCAGCAGCAGCTTCGGCTTGCAGGCCAGCGCCACCGCGATCATC
>JAQGIA010000439.1 GCA_028291445.1 Belnapia sp. | reverse complement strand
GGCCATGACATGCAGCCGCGGGCAGCCGAGGGTGGTGGCGTAGCCGAGCGCCTTTTTCACCCCCTCGCGGAATACTGCCTGGCGCCCGGGCAGGGCGGCCTGGCCGCGTTCACCCTTGGCCCAGTCGCCCGGCGGGGCGTTGAACAGCACCTGGGAGAGGCCGTTGTCCTTGAGACGGGTGGCGATCTCAGCGGCGGGGAAGTCGTAGGGGAAAAGGAATTCCACAGCCTCGAAGCCGCAGGCGCGGGCGCGGGCGAAGCGGTCGAGGAAGGGATGTTCGGTGAACATCATGGACAGGTTGGCGGCGAAGCGCGGCATGGTCCCTCCCGGGGCAAGCGTTTTGCAGGCTTGGCCGCAAGCTAGCCACCGGTCGCCCCCCTGGCTACGGGCATACGAGCCCCTGACTACAGGCATAGGGAAGGTGCGCCGCGGCACGGCTGGTGATACGGACCGCGGATGAGCGAACCGCCGCCGATCGACCGACCCGTCCAACCCGAAGCCCTTGTCGCGGGTCGCCTGGAAGCCCCGGCTTGCTTGGAAAACCCTGTCGCCGTCCGTGCCGAGGGCTTCAGCGCCGCCCGCGCGCTCGGGCTGATCGCCGTGCTCGGGCTGGCCTTCGCTTGCCTGCTGGTGCTGCGGCCCTTTCTCTCGGCGCTGCTCTGGGCGGCCATCCTGGTCTATTCCACCTGGCCGGCCTACCGGATGCTGCGCGAGCGTACCGGCCTGTCCGCCGGCTGGGCGGCGGGCGTCATGGTGCTGGCGGAATTCCTGCTGATCGGCCTGCCGCTGGTCTTCGCCACCCCGACCAAGCGGGAAGACATCGAGGGGCTGCGCGGCGCCGTCGAGACCTTCCTGACCCAGGGCATGCCCGGCCTCGGCGACTGGCTGGCGCGGCTGCCGCTGATCGGCCGCTACCTGGCCGAATATGTCCAGGGGGTGGATTTCGGCCTGTCCGGCCTGACCGACCTGCTGAGCCCCTATGCCGGGACCCTGGCGCAGAATGCGCTGGCGGTGCTGCTGGCGGTGCTGTCCGGCCTGGCGGAGGTGCTGGTGGCGATCTTCCTCGCCTTCTTCCTCTACCGGGACGGGCCGGCGATCGCCCAGCGGGTGGAGGCGGCGCTGGAGCGGCTCGCCGGGGAGCGAACCCGGCAGTTGGTGGCGTTGACCGGCGACGTGACACGGGGCGTGGTCTATGGGCTGCTTGGCACCGCGCTGGTGCAGGGCATCATGACCACCTTCGGCCTCTGGATCGCCGGCGTGCCGCGGCCGGTGCTGCTCGGCGTCATCGCCGGGGTGATCTCCATCATGCCGGTGGGCGCGCCGGTGGTGTGGATTCCGGCGACGCTCTGGCTGTTCAGCCAGGACCAGACCGGCTGGGCGATCTTTCTCGGCCTGTACGGGTTCTTCGGGATCAGCAGCGCCGACAACGTCGTCCGCCCCTGGCTCATCGCGCGCGGCGCCGACCTGCCGCTGCTGCTGACCTTGCTGGGTGCGCTCGGCGGGGTTTTCGCTTTCGGCTTCCTGGGGTTGTTCCTGGGGCCGGTGCTGCTCGCCGTGGGGTATTCGCTGCTCAACGATTGGGCAAGGGATAGGGTGAAGCCGGCCGATCCGCTCGGGTGAAGCCTTCCACCACCTGCGGCCCCGGCTTATAGGGCAGGACTCGACCCGGAAAACCGGGCGAGCGTGGGAGACAGGGGCCGTGGGAGACAGGGGATTGAGTGAAGCAGTGCGGAGCATGCCGAAACCGGATGCGCGGTGCCCGCGCCTGCACGGCAAGACCGGCGCGGCGCCCCGGATGATCCCCTGCGCGACGCGGTCCACCATTCGATCCCTGCCCAATGACCAGCCCGGCCTCCGCTGGGTCGTGGTGAACTGAGAGGCCCTGGTGTTCGCCTTCATCATCTCCCGCGTGTTGCAGGCCATTCCGGTGATGGCGGCGGTGGCGCTGATCAGCTTCGCCATGTTCGCCTATGTCGGCGACCCCGTCTCGATCATGCTGGGCCAGGATTTCACCGAGGCGCAGCGCCAGGCGCTGATCGCCAGCCTCGGGCTGGACCAGCCCTTCTTCGTGCAATTCGCCAAATTCGTGGCCAATGCGGCGCGCGGGGAATTCGGCCTGTCCTACCGGCTGTCCCGCCCGGTGGCGGAGCTGATCGCCGAGCGGGCGCCGGCGACGCTGGAACTGGCGCTGTGTGCGGCGGTGATCGCGATGTGCGTCGGCGTGCCGATGGGGGTCTATACCGGGCTCTACCGCCACTCCTGGCTCAGTCGCTTCTTCCTGACCTTCAGCCTGGTGGGCGTCTCGCTGCCGACCTTCCTGATCGGCATCCTGCTCATCCTGGTTTTCTCGGTCTGGCTCGGCTGGCTGCCCAGCTTCGGGCGCGGCGACGTGGTGCAGCTCGGCTGGTGGAGCACCGGGTTCCTGACCGTGTCGGGGCTGAAGGCGCTGATCCTACCCTCGATCACCCTCGGCCTGTTCCAGTTGACGCTGATCATGCGGCTGGTGCGGGCGGAGATGCTGGAGGTGCTGCGGACCGACTACATCAAATTCGCCCGCGCCCGCGGGTTGCCGAACCGCGCGGTGCATTTCGGCCATGCGCTGAAGAATACCCTGGTCCCGGTCATCACCATCGCCGGGCTGCAACTGGGCGGGATCATCGCCTTCGCCATCGTCACCGAGACGGTCTTCCAGTGGCCGGGGATGGGGCTGCTGTTCATCCAGTCGGTCAGCGCCGCCGATATTCCGGTGATGGCGGCCTATCTCATGCTGATCGCGCTGGTCTTCGTTGCGATCAACCTGGTGGTGGACCTGCTGTACTATCTGGTGGACCCACGGCTGCGGGTCGACCGCGCCGCGGCGAAGGGGGCCTGAGCGATGGCCGCTCAAACCGGTCCCCTTGGGCGCATGCTGGACAGCGACCTCTGGTGGTCCTTCAAGCGCTCGCCGGTCACCGTCGTCTCGGCGGTGGTGGCGCTGGTCTGCGTCATCGGCGCGGTGCTGGCGCCGCTGCTGGCGCCGCACAACCCCTTCGACCTCGCCAGCCTGAACCTCTCGGATGCCTTCAAGCCACCGGCCTGGACGCCGGAGGGCGAGGCGGCCTATCCGCTCGGCACCGATGACCAGGGGCGGGACGTGCTCTCGGCCATCATGTACGGTGCCCGGGTCTCGCTGCTGGTCGGCGTCTGCGCGGTGCTGTTTTCCACCGTCGTCGGCGTCGCGGTCGGGCTGCTGGCCGGCTATCTCGGTGGCGCGGTGGATGGCCTGCTGATGCGCATCGCCGATATCCAGCTGACCTTCCCCAGCATATTGATCGCGCTGCTGGTCGATGGCGTGGTCCGCGCCGCGGTGCCGCGCGAGGTGCATGACCGGATCGCGCTATTCGTCGTCATCTTCGCCATCGGCATCAGCGCCTGGCCGCAATTCGCCCGCACCGTGCGTGGCTCCACGCTCGTTGAGCGCAACAAGGAATATGTGCTGGCGGCCCGGGTCATCGGCATCGGCCAGTTGCGCATCATGCTGACCCATGTGCTGCCGAACGTGCTGGGGCCGGTGCTGGTCATCGCCACGCTGAACCTCGGCTTCGCCATATTGGCGGAGGCGACGCTGTCCTTCCTCGGCGTGGGCGTGCCGCCGACCGAGCCCTCGCTCGGCACCCTCATCCGGATCGGCAACGACTTCCTGTTTTCCGGCGAGTGGTGGATCACCATCTTTCCCGGCATCGCGCTGATCGCCATGGTCCTGTCGGTGAACCTGCTCGGCGACTGGTTGCGCGATGCGCTGAACCCGAGGCTCCGCTGATGCCCGTCGTGCAAGAACCGCCGCCGGGGCGCGGCGGGGCCGTCCTCGAAGTCCGCAACCTTCGCGTCGAATTCCCGACCCGGCGCGGCACCCTGGTGGCGCTCGACGACATCTCCTTCGACATCGCCCCGGGCGAGGTGCTCGGCGTGGTCGGTGAATCGGGGGCCGGCAAATCCATGACGGGGGCTGCGATCATCGGCCTGCTGGAGCCGCCCGGGCGCATCGCCGGCGGGCAGATCCTGCTGAACGGCCGGCGGATTGACAATCTGCCCTATGAGCAGATGCGCCGCATCCGCGGCCGCGAGATCGGCGCCATCTTCCAGGACCCGCTGACCACGCTGAACCCGCTCTATACCGTCGGACGGCAGTTGATCGAGACGATCCAGACCCATCTGGGACTGAGCGATGCCGATGCCCGCAAACGCGCCATCGGCTGGCTGGAGATGGTCGGCATCCCGGCCGCGGCGCAACGGGTGGACAGCTACCCGCATGAATTCTCCGGTGGCATGCGGCAGCGGGTGGTCATCGCCCTTGCCCTCTGCGCCGAGCCGAAGCTGATCGTGGCGGATGAGCCGACCACCGCGCTCGATGTCTCCATCCAGGCGCAGGTGATCGCGCTGCTGAAGGGGCTGGCGCGGGACAAGGGCACCGCGATGATGCTGGTCACCCACGACATGGGCGTGATCGCCGAGACGGCGGATCGGGTGGCGGTGATGTATGCCGGCCGCATCGCCGAGATCGGCGCGGTGCGGGCGGTGGTGAAGCACCCCTCGCATCCCTATTCGAGGGGGCTGATGGCCTCCATCCCGCCGCTCGACCGGCGGGTCGAGCATCTGGCGCAGATCGACGGCGCCATGCCGCGGCTCTCGGCCATCCCGCAAGGCTGCGCCTTCAACCCGCGCTGCCCGGAGGTGTTTGCCCGTTGCAGGCGCGAACGGCCCGAACTGCTGGAAGCCGGCGGGACCCGCGCCGCCTGCTGGCTCTATGACCCCGCGTCCGAGAAGCGCGCAGCGGAGACGATGCAGCATGGCTGAGCCGACCCCCATGCTGGAAGCCGACGATCTGGCGCGCTTCTTCGACGTCTCCCGCCCGCTGCTGCAACGGCTGCTGGCGGGCGAGGGGCGGCGGACGCTGAAGGCGGTCGATGGCGTCTCCTTCCGCATTCCCAAAGGTACCACGCTGTCCCTGGTGGGTGAGAGCGGCTGCGGCAAATCCACCGTGGCACGGCTGGTGGTCGGCCTGTACCGGCCAACCCGTGGCCGGGTGCTGTTCGACGGAATCGACCTGGAAGAGGCCCGCGCCACCGCCGCGCAGCGCCGCCGCATGCAGATGATCTTCCAGGACCCCTATGCCTCGCTCAATCCGCGCTGGCGGGTGCGCGACATCATCGCCGAGCCGATCCGCGCCTTCGGGCTGATCGACGGCAAGGCGGCGCAGCAGGAACGGGTCGGGCAATTGCTGACCCAGGTCGGGCTATCGCCGCTCGATGGGGAGAAATTCCCGCATGAATTCTCGGGCGGCCAGCGCCAGCGCATCTCGATCGCCCGGGCGCTGTCCTCCAACCCGGAATTCCTGGTCTGCGACGAGCCGACCAGCGCGCTGGATGTCTCGGTGCAGGCGCAGATCCTGAACCTGATGAAGGACCTCCAGCAGCGGCTGGGGCTCACCTACCTGTTCATCAGCCACAACCTCGCCGTGGTGCGGCAGGTCAGCGACCGGATCGGGGTGATGTACCTCGGCCGGCTGGTCGAGCTGGCCCTGGCCGAGACCTTGTTCGAGGCGCCGCGCCATCCCTATACGCGGGCGCTGATGGAGGCGATCCCGGACCTCGACATGACCGGGCGGCAGCGCATCCCGGTCGGCGGCGAGGTGCCGAGCCCGATCGACCCACCCTCCGGCTGCCCCTTCCACCCGCGCTGCCCGCTGGCCAATGACCGCTGCAAGGCGGAGCGCCCGGCGCTGATCCCGGCGCGCGGCACGCCGGCCACCATCGTCGCCTGCCATGCGGTGGAGGAAGGCCGCGACGGCGCGGCCTTCGTCACCATGGATCAACGCCCCCCTGGTCAGCGGATCGGCACCACGGCGACGACGTTGTAGGGCGAGCCGTCGACCAGCTTGGTGCTCCAGGCCATGTAGACCACCACGCCGCGCTCCTCGTCGAGGAAGCGGACCACGCGGGTTTCCTTGAAGAACAGGCTGGTGTTGCTCTCGTAGACATTCTCGCCGCGCTCGCCGCGGCGGGCGCCGGCGGCTACCTGCACCGGGCCGGTGACGGAGCAGGACAGGCCGAAGCGCGCCGGGTCTTCCGCAAGGCCCACCATGCCGGAGACGCCGCCGGTGCGCGCTTGGCTGATGTAGCAGGAAACGCCGCTCACCTCCGGATCGTCGAAGCGCTCGATCACCACGCGGTGGCTGCGGGTCAGGCCGAGATTGGTCAGCGCCGTGTTGACGTGGCCGATCTCCTTGGTTTCTT
>JAQGIA010000437.1 GCA_028291445.1 Belnapia sp. | reverse complement strand
CGCCGGCCGTCCTCCATCCCGCGGCGGCTCCGGCCGCCGACCGTGCCCGTGCCCCAGCGCCAGCGCCAGCCCCCGAGCCGGCCGCCGCCGATCCGCTGATCGCCCCCAATACGATCGGCGCGCAGTTGCTGTCGGGCCTGTCCGGGCGGATCGGCACGGTGGCGGATACCGTCCTGCAGGCGGTGCAATCCATGGCCAACCTGCCCGCCCTATGGACCGCGGCGACCGACCTGGTGCGCGACCCGGTGGCGCAGACCCGGCTGCTGGATGCCGCCTGGAAGCTGGTGCTGCTGATCGGCATCGGCCTGCTGGCCGAGGCCATGCTGGTCCGCGCCTTCGGCCGCATGCGGCGCTGGCTGGATGCCATGGCCCCGGCGCCGGACGAGCCCTGGACCTGGCTGAAACGGGTGCCGCTGCTGCTCGGCCGGCTGCTGCTGGACCTGCTGCCGATCGCCGGCTTCGCCGTGGCGGTCTACGGGCTGTTCGGGCTGGTCAACCCGCTGCCGACCACGCGGCTGGTCGGGCTGATGATGGCCAATGCCTACATGGGCGCGCGGGCCGCCTTCGCCCTGGCGCGGGCGCTGCTCTCGCCGGCCTCCAACCACCTGCGGCTGATCCCCTGCTCGACGGAAACCGCGGCCGCCTGCATCGGCTGGCTGCGCCGGCTGATGCTGGTCGGCGTCGGCGGCTATACCCTGGCCGAGGCGGGGCTGCTGTTCGGCCTGCCCTGGGCCGCCTACGACGCCATCATCAACGTCACCCTGCTGGTGATCTCGCTGATCCTGGTGCGGCTGGTGCTGCAGCAGCGGGAAGCGGTGGCCGATGTGCTGCGGGCCGATCCGCTGAAGCCGGACGAGACGCCGGACCGCAGCCGGGTGCTGCTGCGCGGCGCCCGCGACCGGCTGGCCGAGATCTGGCATGTGGTGGTCATCCTGTGGCTGGTCGCCTCCTGGGTGGTCTGGGCGCTGGCGCTGGAGAACGGCTTCCAGCGGCTGGTCTGGGGCACCGCGCTGACCCTGCTGGTGGTCGGCGTGGCCAAGGCGCTGGACGAAGCCTTCATCCGCGCCACCGAGCCGATGCTGAACCCGAGCCCGGAGCTGGCCAAGCGCTGGCCCGGCCTGCCGACCCGGGCGGCGACCTACCTGCCCCCGGTGCGGTCGGCGGTCTCGGTGCTGCTCGGCCTGGCCGTGGTGGTGCTGCTGCTGGAGACCTGGGGGCTCGGCGCGCTCGACTGGTTCGCCGGCGGCACCCTGGGCAACCGGCTGCTGCAGACCCTGTTCAACATCCTCTGCACCCTGGTTTTGGCGCTGGTGGTGTGGGAGATGGCGAATTCCTCCATCCAGCGGCGGCTGTCGCGGCTGGCGCGTGACAGCCACGCCGCCCGCAGCGCCCGGGTCCGCACCCTGCTGCCGATGCTGCGGACGGTGATCGGCGCCTTCATCCTGATCTTCGTGGTGCTGAACGCGCTGTCCCAGCTCGGCGTCAACGTCGCGCCGCTGCTGGCCGGCGCCGGCGTGGTCGGCCTGGCCATCGGCTTCGGGTCGCAGACCCTGGTGAAGGACATCATCACCGGCGTCTTCCTGCTGCTCGAGGATGCCGTCGCGGTCGGCGACGTGGTCAATGTCGGCGGCAAGGGCGGCGTGGTGGAACACCTTTCGATCCGTTCCATCAAGCTGCGCGACGGCGACGGCTCGATCCACATCGTCCCCTTCTCGACCGTGACGACGGTGACCAACAGCACCCGCGACTTCGCCTTCGCCATGGTCGACATCACGGTGTCCTACGAGACGGATACCGATACGGCCGGCGCCACCATCAAGGAGATCGTCGCCGAGATGCGCGGCGAGCCGCGCTTCGAGCGGGCGATCCGCGACGAATTCGACTTCTTCGGCGTCGACAACCTCGGCCAGGTGGGCGTGCTGCTGCGCGGCCGGGTGCGGACCGAACCGACCCAGCGCTGGCCGGTGCAGCGCGAGCTGATGCGGCGGGTGAAGCGGCGCTTCGAGACCATTGGGATCGACATTCCGCACCAGCCGCTGGGGCCGCTGGAGCGCTCATCGAAGCCACGGCCGGAGGAGGTCGTGACGGAGGAGAAGCCGGCGAAGGCGTGAGCGAGGGACTTAATTCCGCTCAATCCGGCTAATTCCGGCACGGTCGCCGCGTTGAATCCTCAGGCTGATTCACGCGGAATTTTAGAATTCGGCGGTTCCGGGCGGCCACGGCTGCCTGGACCGCTGACCTTGACTATATTCCTATAACCCGCCCGGCCGGCGAAGTCCAGGCTGGCCTCAACCGCCCCCGGCCAGCGCCCGCAGTCCCCACAGCACCCCCACGCCGACCACGATCGAGACCGCCAGCTTTCCCAGCCGCACCTGCGCCAGCAACGCCGCCGCCGCCGCCACCCAGGCCGCCCAGCCGCCGTTTGCCAGGGCCGGCGCCAGGAAGGCGACGAAGATCGCCCCCGGCAGATGCAGCAGCATCGCCTGCACGAAGGGCGGCGGCCGGACCACCCGGAGGATGGCATAGCCTCCGGCCCGGCAGAGATAGGTCGCCAGCGCCATCCCGAGGATCGCCGCCAGCACGTCCCAGCGGAGACTCATGCGTTTGGCAAATTGCGCGCCGCCGCGCGCCGCAGGTCGCGTGCCGCGCCGGCGGCAGAGCCGGCCAGCGCCCCGGCCAGCACCG
>JAQGIA010000436.1 GCA_028291445.1 Belnapia sp. | reverse complement strand
GGCCTGATTGACCGCCGGCAAGGCGGCTTGGTGGACCGCCGGCAAGGCGACCTGATTGACCGTCGGCAAGGCGGCCTGGATGAACAATGCCGCGGTGGCGGGCGAGGCGCCGCAGCCCAGGCTGGGGGCGACCAGGGCCGGCGCCTGCAATTCCGGCTCGGTCGGGCCGGCCGCTGCGGGCAGGCTGGCGCCAAGGCTCAGCGTCACGGCCAGCAGGGCGTGGCGAATGCAGCGGGGGGCTCGTGCGAGGCGAATGAAATCCATTGGTTGCCGGCTTCCATTGCCATCCTGTCTGAAGAAGGCCATGGCCGGGGGAACGTCAGTGCCTTGTGGTTGTTCCATCGCATCTTCGTGCTACCAGGGCGATTCGGCGGGAACCGATGCCGAGGCCATGGCTTATGCGGGTCATGCCAGGCCTGCTTGGGGCGCTGGCGTCTGATATAGGCTGCGCAGGGCCTCCGGCGGCGCCGGTCCGCAAGGATCGGAGCATGCCTGTGGCGGGGCCCAAGCGCTGAGGGATCGCATCGCAATGGCACGACCGACCGACGACGACGATGAAGTCGACCTGGGCATCAGCCTGGAGACCGTGGCCACGGTGGTGGACCATGCCCGCGCCTTGCAGGGACTGGAGGAAGGCGACCCGGAAACCCTCGAAGAGGACGACGACAGCGAGGCGGCGTTGCTCCAGGAGGATCCGGACGATCTGACCGAGGAGACGCTGATCGCCTTCATCGACGGGCTCAACCAGGATGAGCAGGCGGCGCTGATCGCCCTCGCCTGGACCGGGCGGGGCGACTACACCGCCGATGAATGGGACGAGGCGATCCGCCTGGCGCTCGAACGCAACGAGGCGAGCGGCACCGGGACCTATCTGGTCGGCATGGATATGCTGGGCGACATGCTGGCGGAGGGCGTCGCCGCCTTCGGCCTGTCGATCGAGGATATCGAGCGCTGAGCAAGGCCCGCTTGGTCAGCCCACTGTCGGGCCAGGCAATGCGGCGATCTCGCGGATCAGCTTGCGCTTCACCGCATTGCCGAAGCTGACGAAATCCTCGGCGACGATGACGAAGGCGCCGGGGCCGCCGATGACGCTGTCCCGGTAGTAGTCGTCGAGCGGCACCGGCGGCATGCGGCCGAAGGTCGGGCGGTCGTTGACGATGGGCAGGCCGTTGATGGTGATGCCTTCCGCCACCACTCGGTCGCGTGCCAGCTCCACCGGGCCGCCGCTGTTGTTCACCCCGTCGCCGGAGACATCGATGACCCGGCGGGTCGCCTCGAAAGGGGCCTCCGCCATGGTCCGCAGCGAGAAGTCGAGCGCGCCGGAGATCGAGGTCCAGGAGAGCGAGGCGCGCGGGGCTTCCGCCAGCTTCTCCGACCAGGCGGTGGCATCGCCGGCGCCGGCGATGCGGACCCAGGGCAGGACCAGCCGCTGGTACTCGGCGCCGGCCCATTCGACATAGGCGAGGCCGATGGCGCCCATCATGCCGCCGCGGATCGCCTCGACCACCGCGGGGTCGGAGACGGCGGCGCGATAGCCTTCCCGTTGCAGCCGCGCCTCATCCTCATCGACCGAGCGGGAGACGTCGACGGCGAGGACCAGCAGCACATCCACCGGGTCGCCGCTGGCGCGGGCCTGGCTTGGCGCGGCAAGGGCGGCCGCGGCGGCGAGCAGGGGCCGGCGGCGGAAGCGGGGAGGGTGCGGCACGCCTGGAGCCTCCATGACGCGGATGCATCATGGAACGCGCAGGCCCGCCACGGTTCAAGGAAGAACAACGCGAGGGTGCCGATTACAACCCAGCGAGCACCGCGGCGGCGACGCGGGCAACATCATCCTGCGTCAGATAGGGATGCATGGGCAGCGAGAGCACCTGGTCGCAGAGGCGCTCGCTGACCGGCAGGGGCGGGGCGCCGGCCGTAATGCCGCCGGCATGGGCCGCGGCATAGGCCGGCTGGTGGTGCAGCGGCTTCGGGTAATAGATCGCGCTGGGCACGCCGGCGGCCTGCATCGACGCCTGGACCCGGCCGCGGGCGGCGGCATCGGGCAGGGTGATGGTGTAAATGCCCCAGGCGTGGGTCGCCGGGGCATTCTGGGCGCCGGGGGGGAGCTGCGGCGTGCGGACGCGGCCGACCAGCGCCGCCTCGTACCAGGCGGCGGCCTGGGCGCGGGATTTCAGCTCGGTCTCCAGCAGCGGCAGCTTGGCGATCAGGATGGCGGCCTGGATGCTGTCCAGCCGGCCGTTCATGCCGGTGCGATGGACCTCGTAGCGGGTCTTGCCTTCGCCATGGGTGCGGAGCGAGCGGTAGAGCTCGGCGCGATCCGGGTCGTTGGTGAGCAGCGCGCCGCCGTCGCCGTAACAGCCCAGCGTCTTGGTCGGATAGAAGCTGCATGCGGTGGCATGGGCATAGGTGCCGAGGCGGCGGTTGCCCAGCGCCCCGCCGAAGGCCTGGGCGGCGTCGTCCAGCGCGAACATGCCATGCTGGGCGCAGAGCGCCTCGATGGCGGGCCAGTCGGCGGGCAGGCCGTAGAGGTCGACGCCGATGACGGCGCGGGGACGGAGGCGGCCCTCGGCCTGCACCAGGGCGAGGCGGCGTTCGAGATCGGCCAGGTCGAGGTTGAAGGTGGCGGGGTCCACATCGACGAAGATGGGCGTGGCGCCGAGCACGAGGGGGACCTCGGCCGTCGCGGTATAGGTGAAGGCGGGGAGGAAGACGGCGTCGCCCGGGCCGATGCCCTCCGCCATCATGGCGATCTGCAGGGCATCCGTGCCGGAGGAGACGCCGACCGCGTGCTTCGCGCCGGCGAAGGCGGCGAGCTGGGCCTCGAAGGCATCGACCTCCGGCCCCTGGATGAAGCGGCCGTGGTCGAGGATGCGGGCGATGCCGGCGTCGATCTCGGCCCGGATGAGGGACTGCTGGGCCTTCATGTCGAAGAAGGCGATGGGGCGCGGTGCGTTCATCGCGCGGTTCTAGGCGCAAGCGGCCCCTTGGCAAAATCAAGCGGGGTTTCGCGCTGCAACATCGCTCAGGCCGGCTCCATCCAGCGGCTGAGGCGGCGGCGGCCGGCGG
>JAQGIA010000434.1 GCA_028291445.1 Belnapia sp. | reverse complement strand
TCGCCGGCCGCCTCCGTCACCTCGGAGAGCAAGCCCTTCAGCCGCTCCTCGAATTCGCCGCGATACTTGGCGCCGGCCACCATGGCGCCGAGGTCGAGCGCCATGACGCGCTTGGTCTTCAGCGCTTCCGGCACGTCGCCGTTGACGATGCGCAGCGCCAGGCCCTCGACGATGGCGGTCTTGCCGACGCCAGGCTCGCCGATCAGCACCGGGTTGTTCTTGGTCCGCCGGGCCAGCACCTGAATGGTGCGGCGGATCTCCTCATCGCGGCCGATCACCGGGTCGAGCTTGCCCTCGCGTGCCACCTCGGTGAGGTCGCGGGCGTATTTCTTCAGCGCATCGAAATTCTGCTCGGCGTTCTGGCTATCGACCTTGCGGCCCTTGCGCAGGTCGGCGACGGCGGCTTCCAGCCGCTGCGCATCGGCGCCGGCGGTCTTCAGGATGCGCCCCGCGCCGCTGTCGCTGGCGGCCAGCGCCACCAGCAGCCGGTCCTGCGCGACATATTCGTCGCCGGCCTTCTGCGCCTGCTGCTGCGCCGCATCCAGCACGCGGACGATATCCGGGGTGAATTGCGGCTGGCCGGCGCCGCCGCCCGAGACCTTGGGCTGGCGTCCGATCTCGATGTCGACCGCCTGCTTGGCCTTGGCCGCATCGCCGCCCGCCGTGCGGATCAACCCGGCGGCGGCGCCTTGCTCATCGTCCAGCAGGGCCTTCAGCAAATGCTCGGGCGTCACCCGCTGGTGGTATTCGCGGATGGCGATGGTCTGTGCGGCCTGTAAAAAGCCACGGGCGCGGTCAGTGAATTTCTCGATGTCCATACTTCTGGTCCCTCCTCCGGTCGCCCGACGGCCCACGTGGGCCCGCCGGGCAACGAGATTCCAAGGCAACGGGTGCGCGCGTCCCAAATCAGGCAACGAGCGGCACCATGATCGCCGGAGATGTGGTAAGCCGCCTTGCGCTGGGTCAAGATCCGGGAGGAATTAACTCCGATGCGCGTCGAACACATCTATCGTTACCCGGTGAAGGGCCTGACCGCGGAAGCGCTGGAGGAAATCACCCTGCAGGAGGGCGAATGCCTGCCGCATGACCGCCGCTTCGCCCTCGCCCAGGGCGATGCGCCTTTCGATGACGCGGCGCCCGCCTGGTTGCAGAAGCGCCATTTCGGCTGCCTCATGGTCAATGCGAGGCTCGCCCTGCTGCACAGCGCCTTCGACCCGCGCAGCGGCCAGTTGCTGATCCGCCCGCCCGAGGGTCCGCCCTTGCTCGGCAATACCCGCAGCCCTGCCGGCCGGGCCGAAATCGCCGCCTTCCTGGCTGATTTCCTGGGCGAGGAGGCTCGCGGCACCCCGCGCTTCGTCGAGGCCCCCGGGCATAATTTCACCGATGTGGCGACCAAGGCGGTCTCGATCATCGGCCTGGCCAGCCTGCATGCCCTGGAACAGGCGACCGGCATGGCGCTGGACCCGCTGCGGTTCCGCGCCAATGTCTATGTCTCGGGCGGCCGTCCCTGGGCCGAATTCGACCTGGTGGGGCAGGAGATCCAGCTCGGCGGCGCCCGGCTGCGCGTCTTCAAGCGGACGGTCCGTTGCCCCGCTACCGAGGTCAATCCGGACACCGGGGAACGCGACGCCAGGCCGCCCCAGGCGCTGCGTGAGCATTTCGGCCACATGGACCTCGGCGTCTATGCCGAGGTGATCGAGGGCGGACGGCTCGCGGTGGGCGATGCGCTGGAGCCCTTGCAGGCCGACCTGCTGGGCTAGGCTATTACGTATTCCAAGCAGTCAGGCGTCACCGCCTGACTAAAAATGCCTAGGCCAGCGCCGGCCATCGCCCGGCCCAGGGTTCCGCCGCCTCCCACTCCCGCGCCATGGCGCAGAGCAGCCCGTCCGCGCCGCCCGGCCCGACCAACTGGAAGCCGATAGGCAGGCCGCCCGCCGCCGGCGCGGCGGGCAGGGCCAGCCCCGGAAGGCCGGCGAGATTGGCGAAATTGGTGAAGACCGCATGGCCTCGCGGCCCGACCGCCTGGCCGGCGATGGTCGGCGGCGCGATCTCCTCGGCCGGCCAGGGCAGCGCCGCCGCGGCCGGGGTCATGATGAGGTCCCAGGCGCCGAAGAACCCGGCCATCCGCCGGCGGAAACCGGCCATGCCATCCAGTGCGCCGAACAACGCCGTGGCGGAGAGCCCCCGCCCGGCCGCCGCCATCTCCCGCAGCATGGGCGCCGCCGGCTCGCCGGATTTCGCCGCCATCAGCCAGGCGAGGCCGGCCTGGCCGATCGGGCCGAAGAGCGCGGCCAATTCCTCCGTCGAGAAGGGCGCCTCGCCCTCCTCCACGACATGGCCCAGCGTGGCGAGCCGGGCGGCGGCGGCGGCGGTGCTGGCGGCGATCTCGGGGTCGACCGGCGCGCTGCCGAAGCGCGGCACGTACAGGATGCGCTGACGCGGCGGGGTGGCCGGCACGACGAAGGGCGGCATGGCGCGGCAGGAGGGGTCCCGCGCGTCGGGGGCGACCAGCAGCGAGAGCAGCGCGATCAGGTCGTCGCTGGTGCGGGCGATCGGCCCGATCTGCTCCAGGTCCAGCAATATGGCCGGCAGCCCGTCACAGCGCGGCACCCGCCCGGGCGAAGGCTTCAGCCCCACCACCCCGGCATGCGAGGCCGGCCGGCGGATCGAGCCACCGCCGTCGGTGCCGAGCGCCAGCGGGCCGAGGCCGGCCGCCAACGCCGCCACCGCGCCGCCGGAGGAGCCTCCGGGCGTCAGCCGCGGGTCCCAGGGATTGCGGGTCACCCCGAAGACGCTGTTGTCGGTGTAGCCCTGCAGGGTGAACTCCGGGACATTGGTCTTGCCCAGCAGCACCAGCCCCGCCGCC
>JAQGIA010000432.1 GCA_028291445.1 Belnapia sp. | reverse complement strand
AAGCGAACAGCCGTCTCGCGGCGCTGCGCTCCGGCCAGGTGGACTGGATCGAGGTACCGCCGCCGGATGCCATCCCGTCGCTGCGGCAGGCCAATTTCAACGTGGTGACCAACAGCTACCCGCATGTCTGGCCCTGGTTCTACCAGACCGGCGGCACCACCAGCCCGTTCCGCGACGTGCGGGTGCGCCAGGCGCTGAACTACTGCGTCGACCGCGCCGGCCTCGTGCAATTGCTGAACGGCACGGCAGAGCCCTCGGTCGGCTGGCTGAAGCCCTCCGATCCGCATTTCGGCAATCCGCAGAATCGCTACGGCTTCGATCCCGCCAAGGGGAAGGCTTTGTTGGCCGAGGCCGGCTATTCCGCCGCGCGGCCGCTGTCCTTCAAGGTGCTGATCTCGGCCAGCGGCTCCGGCCAGATGCTGCCGCTGCCGATGAACGAATACATGCAGCAGAACCTGAAGGAGGCCTGCGGGGTCAATATCAGCTTCGAGGTGACCGAATGGAACACCCTGCTGACCGCCCTGCGCAGCGGGCCGGATGCCGGCATACTGAACGGCTCGGCCTCGGTGAACCCGTCCTCGCCTTCCTCGGACCCGGCGGTGGCGGCGCGCTACTTCCTGCAGGCCTTCGTGCCGCCCAACGGCTTCAACTGGGGCCAGTGGAACGACCCGCAATTCGAGGCGGCCTTCGGCGAGCTCGAAACGGCGACGACACCGGCCGCCTATGACGCCGCCTATGCCAAGGCGCATGAGCGGCTGGTGGACAATCCGCCCTGGCTTTTCATCGTGCACGACTTGAACCCGCGCGCCATGTCGCGCCGGGTGCGCGGCTTCGTCTCGGCGCAATCCTGGTTCCAGGACCTGGTGACGGTCGACTTGCAGTAGCCGCCGATGGATCATGGCGGCCTGCGTCCGATGACCGGAGGGCCACTCGGCCCGAAGGTCTGAATCGGCCGCATCCCTACCGGAGCCGCCGCCATGATCGTCGACCTGCGCATCTACACCACGTTGCCCAACCGCCTCGCCGATTTCGTCGCCCTGTACGAGGAACAGGCCTGGCCGCTGCAACTCAAGCACCTCGGCAATTGCGTCGGCTGGTACACCACGGTCGAGGGCGAGCTGAATACCGTCGTCCACATGTGGGGCTATGCCGACCAGGGCGACCGCGAGCGCCGCCGCATGGCCATGGCCGCCGATCCGGCCTGGGTCGCCTACCTCAAGGTCGCCGCGCAGCAGGGCGCGCTGGTGAAGATGCAGAACCGCATCCTGCGCCCGACCGGCTTCTTCGAGGCCTTCAAATCCTCCCCTGAGGCGCGCCAGGCTTGATCGGCGCGCTCGCCACGCTGCTCGTCTGCCAACTGGCCGGCGAGATCCTGGCGCGCGCGCTGCACCTGCCGGTCCCCGGGCCGGTGATCGGCATGGTGCTGCTGTTCCTCGGGCTGCTGCTGCGCCGCCGGCCGTCGCCGCCGGGGCTGGCGGCGACGGCGGATGCGCTGCTCGGCAACCTCGGGCTGCTCTTCGTGCCGGCTGGGGTCGGGGTGGTGCTTTATCTGCCGCTGCTGGCACGGGATTGGGTGCCGCTGTCGCTGGCGGTGCTGGTCGGCACGCTGGCGGCCATCGCCTGCACCGGCCGCCTGGCGCAATGGCTGCTGCGCCGCATCCCATGAACGCCCGCACATGAACGAGCTGGGTGAGATCTGGGTCTATCTGGCGCGGGAGCCGCTGGCGGCGCTGACCGCCACGCTGCTCGCCTGGCTGGCGGCGCTGCGCCTGCAGGCGGCCTGCGCGCGGCATCCGCTGGCCAATCCCGTGCTGTTCGCGGTGGCGATCCTGGCCGCGGTGCTGCTGCTGGCCGGAATCGACTACCGCAGCTATTTCGAGGGGGCCCAATTCGTTCATTTCCTGCTCGGCCCGGCGACCGTTGCGCTGGCGGTGCCGCTGCATCGGCAATGGGCGCTGGTGCGACGCTCGGCCTGGGTGGCGGTGCTGGCGGTGGTCACCGGCGGGATCTTCGCCGCGGCGGTCGGCGTGGCCATCGCCCTGGCACTGGATGCGGCGCCGGAGGTGGTCGCCTCGCTCGCCCCGCGCTCGGTTACCACCCCGGTCGCCATGGGCATCGCCGAGCGGATCGGCGGCCTGCCGTCGCTGACCGCGGCGCTGGTGATCGGCAGCGGCATCACCGGGGCGGCGCTCGGGCCGCTGGTGCTCGACCTGGTGCGGGTGCGCGACATGCGGGCGAGGGGCCTGGCCATCGGCACCGCGGCGCATGGGATCGGCACGGCCCGGGCCTTGGGGGTCAGCGCGGCCGCCGGGGCCTTCAGCGGGTTGGCGATGGGGCTGAATGCCCTCGCCTCGGCGCTGCTGCTGCCCCTGATCTGGCGGTTTTTATTCGGCTGACGGGCTTTTCCACAGCTTTTTACGTCGCAAGGCACGCCAGAACTTGTGGTGGAGCTATGCGATATCCTACCGTATCTAGTGGGTGACGACATCTTGTGGGTCACGGTACGGGAGAACCACATGGACTGGACGGCAGAGGCAATCGACCAGCTCCGGGCATTCTGGACGGAAGGCCATTCGACGGCGGAGATCGGCCGGCGCATGGGTATTTCCAAGAATGCCGTTGTCGGCAAGGCGCATCGGTTGAATCTGGACGCGCGGCCCAGCCCGATCCGGCGTGACGCAGCGGCCGCCGAGCGGCCGGTGGCGAGCCAGCCGCGCCGTGCCCCGACCAGCACCGGCAGCGCGCGGGAAGCCGCCGGCATCCGCCGGCTGGACCCGCCGGGCCATGCTGCGAGCCACGCCGGGAGCCATGCCGTGGTGCGGGCCTTCCCCCGCGTCTCCACCCGGAGCTGCTGCTGGCCGCTGGGCGAGCCGGGCACGCCCGACTTCCGCTTCTGCGTGGCCGATGCCTTGACCGGGAAGCCCTATTGCTCGGAGCATGCCTCCGTCGCCTACGTGAAGTCGCGCGATCGGCGCGAAGACGCGGCCTGAGCCGTTGCGGCGGGAAGCCGCCGCCTGAACGGCTGCGACGGGTTGTCGCGGCGGTTGAGCGGGGCGATCCTGTCCATATGGTCATGATCCCCGCCAACCGATGACCGGCTGGCTCGCCGGCGTGGCGCTGCAGGTGGCGGCGCTCGCGGTCTTCGTCTGCATGGATACCCTGCTGAAGCTGCTGACGGCGGTCTATGCCGTGCCGCAGCTGATGTGGGCCCGGTTCCTCTTCAGCCTGCTGGCGGTGGCGCTGCTGTTCCGACTGAGCATGGGGCGGCTGCCCTGGCGGTCCCGGGCGCCCTGGTTGCAGGCCTGGCGCAGCCTGATGCTGGCCGGGTCCAATCTGATGTTCTCCTCGGCGCTGGCCTACCTGCCGCTGACCGATGCGACGGCGATCGGCTTCGCCTCCCCGCTGTTCACCGTGGCCTTGGCGGCGGTCTGGCTGCGGGAGAGGGTGAGCTGGCGGCGCTGGCTCGGCGTCGGGATCGGGTTGGTCGGGGTGCTGCTGGCCCTGCGGCCGCCCTTCCTGACCGGCGGGGCGGCGATGCATTGGGCCAGCATCCTGCCGCTCGGCACCGCAGCGATGTTCGCGGTCTATCAGATCCTGACCCGCAAGCTGGCCACCATCGACGACCCGCGCACCACCATCCTGCATACCGGATTCGCCGGCGCGGTGGTGACCAGCCTGGTGCAGCCGGCCTTCTGGATTTGGCCGAGCGCGCCCGACTGGGGGCTGCTGGTGCTGCTCGGCCTGCTCGGGGCGCTGGGGCATGGGCTGCTGGTACTGGCCTATTCCCGGGCCCCGGTCAGTCTGCTGGCGCCGCTCTCCTATACCCAGCTGATCTGGGCGACCCTGGCCGGCGTGCTGGTTTTCGGCGACTGGCCGGATCTTTGGACCCTCGGCGGCGCTATGGTGATCGCCACAGGCGGAATTCTGGTAGCCCTGCCGGACCGGCGGGAGAGGTAGGCGCTGTGGATGACCTTGGGTCGACCGTGGTGCAGCCCCCTCCCGCTTGCGTCTCGCCGGGCATTGGTCTAGCGCATGGCCTAATGCCGGAGGAGAGCCGCGCCATTTCCCAAGCCAGGCTGCAAGAGCCCCAGAGCAAGCAGGTTGACCGGTTGGCGCACCCGCGGGCGGCGTTGGATGTGGCGTCCGTGCGGGATGCCTATCGCCGCTGGGCCGGCGTTTATGACGGCGTCTTCGGTGGCGTCTCCGGCGCCGGCCGCAAGCGCGCCGTGGCGGCGGCCAACCGGCTGCCCGGAACCCGGGTGCTGGAGGTGGGCGTCGGCACCGGCCTCGCCCTGCCGCTGTACAGCGCGCAGAAGCGGGTCGTGGGGATCGACCTGTCCAGCGACATGCTGCGCCGGGCCCGTGACCGGGTGGCGACCGAGGGCCTGCGCAACGTCGTGGGGTTGGTGGAAATGGATGCCGAATCGATGGCATTCGAGGATGCCAGCTTCGATATCGCCGTGGCCA
>JAQGIA010000429.1 GCA_028291445.1 Belnapia sp. | reverse complement strand
GCGGGTCGACCGAATGGACCTGCACCGCGAGGTCGGTCGCCCGGGCCAGCGTGCCATCCGCCTGCAGGGACGCGATCACCTCGCCCGGCATGCCCATATGCACCTCGAAGGCGGCGACCAGTTCGTCCAGCGTCTCGCCGCCGGTGGCGCGGCCGGCGGCGACCAGCCGGTCGCGGAAGCGGCCCAGCCCGATCTCGGCGAAGCGGCGGGCATCCTCCCGCCGGTCGGTGACGAAGACCGAACGGGACGCCATGATGCGCGGCGCCCGGCCCGGCGGCAGCGCCGCCAGATAGGCATCGATCATCGGATTCTGGATGGCCGCCAGGGACAGCCCCGGCGCCTCGGCCGGCCGCGGCTGGGTGCGCGACAGCATAAGCCCGTCGCCCGCCGCCCCGGCCCGCCGGGCGCCCTCGACGGTGAAGGTCGCCTGCCAGATCCGGTCCACCAGCCCCGGATCGGGCGGGTAGAGCCGGTCCCCGCCGGGCAAGGGCTGTCCGGCCCAGGCATCGCGCAGCATCGCGGCATTGGCCGCGAAGATCGCGCCCCGATCCGCGCTGTCCAGCCCGAAGGCCTGGAAGGCGGCCATGTTGCCGCCCGGGCCGATGCCCATCTCCAGCCGGCCGCCCGAGACCAGGTCGAGCACCGCCGCATCCTCCGCCACGCGGATCGGCAGCTCCAGCGGCAGGGTGACGATCCCGGTGCCGAGCCGGATCCGCGAGGTCCGCGCGGCGGCCTGGGCCAGGAAGACGAAGGGTGCCGGCAGGCCGCCCTCATCGGCGTGGAAATGGTGCTGCGCCACCCAGGCGGAATGGAAGCCGCATCGCTCCGCATGGATGATCTGCTCGGTCGCCAGGCGGTACCGCTCGGCCGGGCCGGCATCGTCGAGGATGCGGGTGAAGAAGCCGAGGCGCTTCGGTCGGGTCATGCGGGCAAACTCGCCAGGGGTTGGATCATCATCGGGCACCGACACGATGTGGTGCAAGATAGGGCACGCTCAAGCCGCCGCGCCGCCCAGATAGGCATCGCGGATGCGCGGGTCGCGCAGCAACGCGGCCGCCGGGCCCTCGAGCGCGATCCGGCCGGTCTGCAGCACATAGCCGTAATGCGCGATGCCGAGCGCCAGGCTGGCATTCTGCTCCACCATGAAGATCGTCACGCCTTCCCGGTTGATGGCCTGGATCAGCTCCAGCACTCGGTCCACGAACAGCGGCGAGAGGCCCATGGTCGGCTCGTCCATGCAGATCAGCTTCGGCCGGCCCATCAGCGCCCGGGCCATGGCGAGCATCTGCTGCTCGCCACCGGACATGGTGCCGGCGCGCTGCTTCAGCCGCTCCCGCAGCCGGGGGAACAGCCCCAGCACGCGGTCCTCGTCGGCGGCGATGCCGGGCTTGTCGCTGCGGGTATAGGCGCCCATCAGCAGATTCTCGCGCACCGTCATGGCGCCGAACAGCCGCCGTGCCTCCGGCACCGAGCCGATGCCGCTGCGGATGATCCTTGGGGTTGGCAGGCCGGTGATGTCGGCGCCGTCGAACCAGACCTTGCCGGAGCCTGGCCTTTGCAACCCCAGGACCGTCTTCATCGAGGTCGACTTGCCGCTGGCATTGCCGCCGAGCAGGCAGACGATCTGCCCGGCCTCGACCACCAGGCTCAAATCGAAATGCACCTGCACCGGGCCGTAGAAGGAGTTGATCGCTTCCAGCCGCAGCAAGGGCGCGCTCATGGCGCCGGCTCCACAGCCGCACCCGCTGCGGCGCCCCCGGTGGCGCGATGGCCAAGATAGGCCTCGATCACCGCCGGGTCGCGGCGCACCTCCTGCGGCAGGCCCTCGGCGATGCGGTTGCCGTTGTCCATCACGATGACCCGGTCCGAAAGCCGCATCACCATCTCCAGCTTGTGCTCGATCAGCAGGATGGTCAGGCCGCTGCGCTTGAGGTCGGCCACCACCTCCTGCATCTCCACCGTCTCGGTCTGGTTCATGCCCGCGGTCGGCTCGTCCAGCAGCAGCAGGCGGGGATGCAGCGCCAGCGCCCGGGCGATCTCGACCCGGCGGCGATTGGCGTAGGACAGGCTGAAGGCCGGATGGTCGAGCCGGGGGATCAGCCGGTCGCCGAAGACCGAGAGGATGCGGATGGCGTCGGCCCGCAACGCCGCCTCCTCCGCCCGCACCGCGGCGGGGCGGATGGCGGCCAGGGCGAATTCCAGCAGCGGGCCGATGATGGGTACCGCCGGCTTCACCGCCCGCAGCCGTGAATGCGCGCCGACCAGCACGTTGTCGAGCACGCTGAGGTTGCCGAAGACCCGGCCATGCTGGAAGGTCCGCGCCATGCCGAGCCCGGCCAGCCGCTCCGGTGGCGCGCCCGTCGCATCCTGGCCGAACAGCCGCACGCTGCCGGCATCCGGCAGGTCGAGCCCGCTGATGAGGTTGAACAGCGTGGTCTTGCCGGCGCCATTGGGGCCGATGATGCTGAGCAGCTCGCCCTCGTGCAGGTCGAGCGTCGCATCCGCCACGGCGGTGACGCCGCCGAAGTGCTTCCGCAGCCCGCGGACTTCGAGGATGGGCGCCATCAGACCGTCCCCATCAGGCCCTGGGGGCGGAAGCGGATCAGCAGCAGCAGCACGATGCCGTAGATCAGGATGCGATACTCCGCCAGGAATCGGAAGGCTTCCGGCAAGGCGATCAGCAGGGTCGCCCCGAGCACCGCGCCCACCACGTTGCCCAGGCCCCCGAGGATGACCATGGTCAGCGCCAGGATGGAGATGGTGGCGCCGAAGGTCTCGTGGTTGATGTAGGAATAGGCATGCGCGGTGATGGCGCCGCTGATGCCGGCGGCGAAACCGCCGTAGCCGAATGCCAGCGCCTTGTAGCGGTCGCCGCTGACGCCGTAGGACCGCGCCGCCACGCTGTCGTCGCGGATCGCCCGCCAGCTTCGTCCGAGGTGCGAGTTCAGCAGCCGCACCTGCAACAGCGCCAGCAGCACCAGCACCACCAGGCAGAGCCAATAGGTCCCCTGCACCGAGCCGAGGTCGTAGCCGAAGACCTCCAGCGGCGGGATGCCGCCGAGGCCGATCGCGCCGCGCGTCAGCCCGGTCCAGTTGAGGATCACCAGGGAGACGATCTCGCCGATGCCGAGCGTGGCGATCGAGACGTAATGCCCGGTCAGCCGGAAGGCCGGGAAGACCAGCAGGGTGCCGAGCGCCGCGGTGATCAGCCCGGCGGCGGGGATCGCCACCGCCACCGGCCAGCCGGCATCGAGCGCCAGCAGGCCGGAGGCATAGCCGCCGATCGCCAGCAGCGCCGCATGCCCCAGTGAGACCTGCCCGACCGTGCCGGCGACCAGGGTCAGGCTGAGCGCCAGCATGGCGTACATCAGCGAATTGGCGCCGATCTGCAGCAGGTAGGGCGCATCGAGCAGCGGCAGCAGCGCCGCCAGCAGGATCACCACCGCGACCGCCCAGGACGGCACCTTCAGCGGCCGCGAGCGGGCGATGAAGGTGCCGGTCATCGGCTCCGGCGGCAGCGACCGCCGCGCCGCGAACAGCCCGTTCGGCCGCCACACCAGCATGGCGATCAGCAGCACGAAGGCAAACAGGTTGCGGTATGAGGTACCGAACAGCGCGATGCCGTAGCTCTCGGTCAGCCCGAGGATCAGCGAGCCGCCGATCGCCCCCGGCACGTTGCCGAGTCCGCCGATGATGAGCGCGACGATGCCCTTGAGCGTCGCCTCGAAGCTCATCGCCGGGTTGATCTGGTTGTAGTACATGCCGACCAGCACGCCGCTGATCCCGCTCAGCGCCGAGGCGATGGCGAAGACCACCAGGTTCACCCGGTCGGTATCGACGCCCATCTGCTTGGCCGCGTCGGAATCCTGCGCCGTGGCGCGCACCGCCCAGCCGAGCTTGGTGAAGCGGAGGAAGCCGTAGAGCACCGCCGCCGAGGTCAGCCCGATGCCGGCGATCAGCAGGTCCAGCGCGCCGATGGTGCCGCCGCCGAGGGTGATGCGCCAGTCCGGCACCTGCATCGGCACCGCCCGCGGATCCGGCGAGAAGATGAGCTGCACCACCTGGTCCAGCACCAGGGCGATGCCGATGGTGGCCAGCAGCGGCGCGATGCGGGAGGCGCCATGCAGCGGCCGCAGCCCGAGCCGCTCGATCCCGACGCCGACCAGCGCACAGACCACCACCACGCAGAGCAGGGTCACCGGCAGCGGCGTGCCGAGATAGGTGATCGCCGCCCAGCCGACGTAGGCGCCCACGACATAGACCGAGCCATGCGCGAAATTGACCAGGTTGGCGACGCCGTAGATCAGCGCCAGCCCGACCGCGAGCAGCGCGTAGATGTTGCCGATGACGAAGCCGTTGACGGTGTAGTCGAACCAGGCCCCCAGCATGGGTGCGCTCACGCCCGCCGCCTCAGGACGGCGTGCCGCCCTGCCACAGCACGAATTTGCCGCCCTGCACCAGCAACCGCTTGTAGCGGGCGCCTTCCACCCGGCGGGTCGCCTGGTCGAATTGCATGGTGCCGTAGATGACGCTCGGCACCCCGCGCACCTTGGACAGCCCGTCGCGGATCGCCGCACGCGTGGTGCCGAACTGGTTCACCAGGGTGGAGACGAGGATCATCGTGTCGTAGGCGGTGGCGTTGAAGGTATCCGGCTCCCGGCTGTACTTGGCGCGGAAGCTGGCGACGAAGCGCTGCACCTCGGGGCGCGGCTCCTCCGGAAAGAAGGTGGTGATGACATGCACCCCGTTCACCGCATCCCCGCCAAGCTCCAGCAGCTTCGGCGAATAGACCGAGCTGACCGCGACGATTGGCTGCGTCAGCCCCAGGGTGCGGATCTGCCGGATGATGGTGGCGGCATCGGCGTAATAGGCGATCAGCACGATGCCATCGGGGTTGCTGTCGCGGATGCGGACCAGGGTCGAGCGGAAGTCCCGCTCGTTCGGCAGGAAGCCCTCCGCCGCCGTCACCTCGGCGCCCTTGGCCTGCACCGCGGCCGCGAACAGGTTCTTGCTGGTAACCCCCCAATCGGTGTTCAGGTGGATCACCCCCAGCCGCTTCCGGCCGAGCCCGGCGACGGCGAAATCCGCCAGGCTCGGCTGCTCCTCCGCCTGGCTGATGGAATTGCTCCACATGTAGTCGCCACCCTTGGTGAAATCCGGGTGGGAATTGGTGAAGCCGAATTGCACCAGCTTGGCCCGCTGGTAGATCGGCGAGGCGGCCATCGAGGCGGGCGAGGAAAAGTCGCCCAGCTCCATGACGATGCGCGGGTCGTTGACGAATTTCTGCGCGATGGCGACGGATTGCCGGGGGTCGCTCTGGCTGTCCTCGAAGACGTAGCGGACCGGATGCGCGGCGGTCGGGTTGACCTCGGCGAGGGCGAGGTCGAAGGCGTCCTTCCACTGCGCGCCATACTGGGCGTTCGGGCCGGTCAGCGGACCGCTGACGCCGACGAAGACCGGGTCCGCCGCGCGGGCGGGGCCGCTTGCCATGGCGCCCGCGACGAGGCCGGTGAGGATGGAGCGACGGCGAAGCGGCATCATCAGACTCTCCTGGCTGGTCGGGGCATATCCGAGCATGGCGCCGGAAGGTCCGCCACCATTTTGCGGCAGGCCAGCAAATTCCATGCCCCCGATACCGGGTCACGCGCCCCGGCAAGTTACTTGACGCACGCTACCGGTATACCGAGGCTCCGGCGCATGAACGCCCCCTCCACGCCCGCCCCCTCAACGCCCATCCCCTCGACGCCCGATGTCCTCGTCATCGGCGGCGGTCCCGCCGGCGCCACCGCCGCCACCTGCCTGGCCATGGCCGGCCGTGACGTGGTGCTGCTGGAAAAGGCGGCGCATCCCCGCTTCCACATCGGCGAGAGCCTGCTGCCGCGCAACCTCGATATCCTGGAACGCCTCGGCGTGCTCGACGAGGTCCGCCGCATCGGGGTCCACTAGCCCGGCGCGGAATTCGTCTCCGACCGCACCGGCCGCAGCGCCGCCTTCCCCTTCGCCCAGGCGCTGAACAAGACACGCACCCATGCCTGGCAGGTGAAGCGTTCGGAATTCGACGCGCTGCTCTTCGCCAATGCCCGCCGGCGCGGCGCCACCACCTTGGAGAATATCCAGGTCATCGACGCGGCCTTCGGTGCCGCGGGCGAACGCGCCAGCGTCACCGCCCGGGACGCGACCGGCGCCACCCTGCAATTCCGCCCCCGCTACGTGCTGGATGCCTCCGGCCGCGACACCTTCCTCGCCGGGCGGCTGCGGGTGAAGGACATGAACAAGTACAACAACACCGCGGCCGTCTATGCGCATTTCCGCGGCGTGACCCGGCGCGACGGCGAGTTGGAGGGCTATATCAGCATCCACCTGGCCGAGGATGGCTGGTTCTGGCTCATTCCCCTGCAGGACGGGCTGATGAGCATCGGCTTCGTCGGCAACCAGTCGGCCTGGAAGGGCCGCCCCAAGGGCAACGGGGGGACGCCGGAGGAGATGCTGCTGGCGCGCATCGCCGGCAGCCCCACCGTCGCCGCCCGCGCCGCCGGGGCCGAGATGGTCTCCGAGGTCTTCAGCACCGGCAACTACAGCTACCGCGCCCGCCAGGGGTATGGCGACGGCTACCTGATGATCGGCGACGCCTTCGGCTTCGTCGACCCGATGTTCTCGACCGGCGTGCTGATGGCCATGACCGCCGGGGAACTCGGCGCCGAAGCCGCACATGCCTGGCTCGACAATCCGGCCCGCGGCCAGGTGCTGGCGTCGCGCACCAACCAGGAAATGGGCCGCGCCATGGACCGCATCGGCTGGCTGATCTACCGGATCAACGACCCGGTCATGCGCTCGCTGTTCATGGCGCCGCGCAACACGTTGTGGATGCGCGACGGCATCATCAACATGCTGGCCGGCAACCTGCACGGCGACCTGCGCGCCGTGGTGCCGATCCTGTCCTTCAAGGCGATGTTCCACACCCTCTCGGCGCTGCACCGCTGGGGCTTCGGCCCGGCCATGCCGGAAGCCCTGCCGGCGACGGCCCCCATGGCGCTGGCGGCGGAATAATGCGCCGCGCCGCCACCGCCATCCTGCTCATCCTGGCACTCGCCGCCTGCGAGGCCAACCGCCCGGCGACCCGCGCCGGGGAAACCCTGGACCGCGCCGGCAGCCGCACCGGGGAAGCGGTGGGCCGCGCCGCCAATTCCACCGGCGCCGCCATCGGCCGCGCCGGCGATTGGGTGCGCGGCCGTACGCAGTGAGACGCTGTCTGGTTTCAGTAAGACAGGAAAGGCCGGGAGAAGGTATTCTCCCGGACCCTCATCTATTTTTGGGAGTCTCGAGCAATGGTGGGGTTGGACGCATGCGTCCAACGGGAGGAAATGCCTTTTCCTCCCAGGCTTGAACCTGCCATCCCACCGAAGGATCAGCCCAGCCCGCCGCCCACCGCGATGGTCTGCCCGCTGATGTAGCCGGCACGGTCGGAGGCGAGGAAGCCCACCAGCTCCGCCACATCCTCCGGCTGGCCGGCCCGCCGCGCCGGGACCAGCTCGGCGATCCGCGCCGGGGTCAGCGCCGCCGTCACCGCCGGGGAGGCGATGATGCCCGGCGCCACGGTATTCGCCGTCACCCCGCGCGAGGCGTATTCCAGCGAGACCGACTTCACGGCGCCGATCAGCCCGGCCTTGGCCGCCGCGTAATTCGCCTGGCCGCGATTGCCCAGCAGCCCGGCGATGGAGGAGATGGCCACCACCCGGCCCCAGCGCGTGCCGATCATCGGCAGGATCAGCGGCCGCAGCGCCGCGAAGAAGCCGTTGAGCGAGACATCGATCACGCCGCGCCACTGCTGCTCGGACATGCCGGCCAGCGGCACGTCGTCATGCGTACCGGCGTTGTGCACCAGGATCTGGATCGGCCCGGCGGCCAGCAACGCCTCCAGCGCCAGGGCGGTGGCGGGCATGTCGGTCAGGTCGCAGGCCAGGGCCGCCGCCTGGCCGCCCCCGGCGCGGATCTCGCCCGCCAAGGCCTCGGCACGATCCAGCCCGGCATGGGCATGGACCAGCACCGCATGGCCGTCGGCGGCAAGCCGGCGGCAGATGGCGGCACCGATCGGGCTGGCCCCGCCGGTCACCAGGGCGCGGCGCGGCATCATGCGGCGCGCGCCAGGATCACCGCCGCCTGGCCGCTCAGCAGGTCGCGGCCATCCCCGGCGATGGTGAAGCGGTAGATGAAACCGCCTGCCTCCGCCACCAGCGCCACCGCCTCGATGCGAAGGTCGCCGGCGATGTCGTCCAGCCGCGCCACCGCCAGCGCCACCTCGCGCAGGCTGCTGACGAAGCCCAGCGGCTGCGCCGCGCCGGCCCGCAGGGCGCCATGCAGCGCCATCGCCTGCAAGGCGAATTCCAGCCCGCAGACCGCTGGCAGCATCCCGTCCCGCCGCAGCGGATGGGCCGGGTCCCGGTGCCGCGCGGTGGTGCAGAGGATATGCGCTGTCCCCCAGTCCAGCGCCCGGTCCAGCAGGCACATCGCCCCCTGGTGCGGCACCAGCCCAGCGATCGCCGCCCGCTCCAACGGCGGGCTCAGCATGGCGAAACCCGCAATTCCAGATGCGCATCCGCCAGCAGCGGCAACCGGACCAGCGCCGCCCGACGTGCCGCCAGCGCCCGCAACAGCGGCAGGGCGCGGGCCGCCGGATTGCCCAGCGCCAGTGCATCCAGCCCCTCCAGCCCCTCGGCCGGAGGCCCGGGCGGCAGCGGTTCGGCCACGTAGCGCAGTTCCAGCGCGGCCAGGGCGCCCTCCGGTCCCGGCCGCAGCAGGCAGGCGGTGGCGAAGGGGAAGGCCGTGGCCCGCACCGCGCCCAGCGGCGCCGGCAGCGGCGTGTCATAGGCGCAGAGCAGCACGGCGCGGCCGCGCGTCGCCACATTCCCCATGGCCGCCAGCAGCCCGGCGGCGAAGGCCCCGTCATGCCCGCCCAGGCTGACCGAGGGCAAGGTCGAGCCCACCGCGATATGCCAGTAGCCCGCCGCCGCATTATGCACCGAGTTGTGGAACAGCGTCGGCGAGACCGCGACATCCGGCGCATGCAGCGCATCCAGGATACTGCAGACCACCGCGCCATCGCCGTTGCCGCTGGCGAAGACCGTTTCCAGCGCCGCCCGGTCGGGCTCCGCCGCCGTGGCCT
>JAQGIA010000425.1 GCA_028291445.1 Belnapia sp. | reverse complement strand
GCCGCGGCCCAGCGCTGGTCGCGCGGGGCGGAGCCGAAAAGATTGCCGGGCAGGGCCGTTGCCACCACCAGGCTACAGGCCAGCGCTCCGCAGCAGACGGCCAGCGCTCCCCAGCGGCGAGGACAAGGAGCCGGGCGAAAGATGCGGCGGCGACGCATGACGGATGCGTAACGCATTCGTGCCATCGGCCGCAACCGGCTTCTGCTGGCAACTCCCGCGATCCGGTGGCTGCAACCCAGCATGTTCAACCCAGAATTATTACCGTTGGGCTCCCGCGTTGCCGAGCGCCGTCGCATAGGCTTCCGGCTCGGCCAGCAATTGGGCGGCAAGGGCGGCATCGGCCGGGCGGCCCTCCGCCGGCGGGCAGGTATCGCGCAGCGCGGCGATCTCGCTGGCTGGCACCGGCGGGCGGGCAGCCCTTTCGCGGGCAATCGGCAAGGCCATCGGCGGGTCGCGCAGCCGCAGGCGGGCCAGGCCGCGCGCCGTCGCCTCCGGCCCGAGGCTGGTGCAGAGCGCCGGCAGCACGCCGAGGCCCTGGATCGGCCAACCCAACGGCGCCAGCACCCGGGACCAGGTGACCAGCAACTCGCCGCCATTCGGCAGCGGCAGGACCACCTGGATTAGCCCCTTGCCCGTTGTGGCGCTGCCGACCAGCACCGCCCGGCCGCGATCGGCCAGCGCCGCGGCGACGATCTCCGCCGCCGAGGCGGTGCGGCCATCCACCAGCACCACCAGGGGCAGGCCCTGGGCCAGGTCGATCGAGGAGGCGAGGTAGGTCCGCACCGCATCCGGATGCCGCCCGGCGGTGCGGGCGACGATGCCGCCCGACAGGAAGGCGCCTGCCACCGCCACCGCCTGGCCGAGCAGCCCGCCGCGATTGCCGCGCAGATCCAGCACCACGCCGCGCAGCCGGGATGCTGCCAGGCCGGGACGCAGGGCCTCGGTCAGCGCCTCCATCAGGTGGCGGTCGGTGGCATTGGAAAAATTCTCGAGCCGGATCCAGAGGATATCGTCCCGCCGCTCGGCCTGCACCGTCTCCGGTGCCAGCAGGCTGCGCAGCAGGCGGGCGGCGAAGCGCCGGTTGCCGCGCTGCAGCCGCAAGGTCACCTCGGTACCGGCCGGGCCTTCCAGCAGGGCGGCGGCGGCGGCGAGGTCGCGGCCGGAGACCGGCTGCCCGTCGATCGCCAGTACCCGGTCACCGGGCTGCAGCCGGGCCTCGGCAGCGGGGCCGATGGCGGTGATGGCGGTCAGCACCACCTCATCCCGCCGCCCGACGGCCAGCCGCAGCCCGAGCCCGACCTGGCCGACGCGCCGGACCCGGGCGGCGCCCGCCTCCTCCGGCGTCAGGTAGCGGCTATAGGGGTCGAGATGGTTGAACAATTCCTCGAAGCCGCTGCGCAGCATCCGCTCGGGCCCGGCCCGGCGCAGCGCGGGGGAGGCGCGCCAGGCCAGCTCGAACAGCGTGGCCAGGCTTTGCGCGAGCGGTTGGGCAATGGCCTCGGCCGCCATGGCGTTATCGGAGAAAGCGGGATTGATCCCGGTCTTCAGGTCGGCCGCCGGCGGCAGCGGCCGGGCCGCCAAGGAGTGGTCATCGGCGCGCAGCACCAGGCTGCCGGACTGCACCTCCGCCTTCAGCAACGGCTCCAGCACCTCGAGCCCGCGCAAAGTCCACAGGCCGAGGTCGGCCGGGGTGGCACGTTCCAGGTGGCGTTCCAGCACCGCGCCGAGCGCCGTGGCCAGCACGGCCTGCACCGGCTCGCGGGGGAATTGCTCCTGCGCCGTCGCCAGCCCTGGCAGCAGCAGCAGAACCAGGCTCAGCGCCGCTTGCGCGAGGCGGCCGGCTTGGCTGTTCGGACGCTTGGTCGGGGACCTGGCGGGCTGGCAGGGCTGCCCTGCATGACGTGAAAAACCATGCCGCCGGTGTGCGGCGTGGCCTCGGCAAGGCGAACCTCCACCGCCTGGCCCAGGGCAAAGCGTAGCCCCGTCCGCTGGCCCGCCAATGCGCGCCTCGGCAAATCCTGCAACCATCGATCATCCGGCAGGGTGCCGAGCGGAACGATTCCGCTGGCGCCATTGCCGTCCACGGTGACGAACAGGCCGAACCGTGTCACCCCGGAAATGCGTGCCTCAAACACGTCGCCGATACGATGTGCCATATAGGCAGCAAGGTAGCGGTCGACCGAATCCCGCTCGGCCGCGGCGGCGCGGCGTTCGGTGCCGGTGATATGCTCCCCGGTATCGGGGAAGCGGTCGGCCTCGGGCTCGGCCAATGGCCCGTCGCCCAGTCGCAGCCCGCGGATCAGCGCGCGATGCACCAGCAGATCGGCGTAGCGGCGGATCGGGCTGGTGAAATGGGCGTAGCGCGGCAGCGCCAAGCCGAAATGCCCGATGTTCTCCGGCGCATAGGCCGCCTGGGACTGGCCGCGGAGAATGGTCTCGTTCACCAGCCGCTCATGCTCGGCGCCGCGCACCAGCTCCAGCACATGGGCGAAATTGCGCGGCTGGATCGCATCGCCGGCGGGCAGGGCGATGTCGAAGCCGGCAAGGAAGGCGCGCAGCCCTTCGAGCTTCTCGTCCGAGGGCCGGTCATGCACCCGGTACATGCAGGGCTGGCCGAGCCGCTCCAGCTCCTCCGCCGCGCAGACATTGGCGGTGACCATGAATTCCTCGATCAGCCGGTGGGACTCGAGCCGGGCGCGCGGCTCGACCGCCAGCACCGAGCCGGCGGCATCGAGCACGACACGGCGCTCCGGCAGGTCGAGGTCGAGCGTGCCGCGCCTGTCGCGTGCGGCGAGCAGCGCGCGATAGGCGCCGAACAGCGGCGCGATGGTCCTGGTCGGGTCGTCGTCGCCCGCGTCCTGTGTCGCCTGCACCTGCTCGTAGGTCAGCCGCGCGGCGCTGCGCATGATCCCCCGGCCGAAGCGGTGGCCGGTCTTGCCGCCGGCCGCATCGATGCGGAACTCGACGAACAGACAACCCCGATCCTCGCCGGGGCGCAGGCTGCACCAGCCGTTGGACAGCGCCTCGGGCAGCATCGGCACGACGCGGTCGGGGAAATAGACGCTGTTGCCACGCAGCCAGGCATCGCGGTCGAGCGCGCTGCCCGGGCGGACATAGTGTGCGACATCGGCGATGGCGACCAGGATGCGCCAGCCGGCGCCCTCCGCTTCGGCCCAGACTGCATCGTCGAAGTCGCGCGCATCCTCGCCGTCGATGGTCACCAGCGGGATGGCGCGCAGATCCTCGCGGCCTTCGGGCGTCACGCCCCGCGCGGCCGCCGCCTCGGCCAGGGCATCGGCGTGGAAGGCCTCGGGGATGCCATGCGCATGGATGCAGAGCAGCGAGACGGAGCGCGGCTCGCCCAGCCGCCCGAGGCGCTCGACGATCCGGGCGGGGCGGAGGCCGAGGGCCTGGCCGGGCAACGGCTCGGCGAGGACGATCTCGCCGGGCTGGGCACCGGCCTCCTCGCCGGCCGGGACCTGCCATTCGGCCTTGTGGCGACGGTCGGTCGGCTTGATCCGGCCCTCCTCGAAAATGCCGAGGATGCGGGCCGGGGCGGGGCCGGCGACGCGCTTGACCGTGGTGCCGTCGTACTTGCCGCGGCCGGCGGGCTTGAGCCTGGCCAGGACGCGTTCGCCGGGCGCCAGGGCGGGCTGGCCGGAGCGCTCGGGGCGCATCCAGATCAGCGGCATCTCGCCCTGCGCGGCTTTCCAGCCGAGCGGCCGGGCCAGCGGGTCGCCATCCGGGTCGGTGCCGAAAACCTCGACCACGGCCATTTCAGGCAGCCGGCCGGGTGCCGCCAGGCCGTGCCGCCCGGCGGGCATGGCGGAGCCATCCTGCTTCAGCGCCTTCAGCAACTCCCGCAACGCCGGACGCTGTTCCGTGGTCAGGCCGAAGTGGCGGCTGATCTCGCTCTTGCCGACCTTACCGGGGGCGGCCCGGATGAAGCGGCGCAGGTCTTCCCGGGAGGGGAGCGGCCTGAGGGAGAGCAACGAGGGGTCGGGCGGCGGCCCGGCCGGGCGCCGGGGCACCTCAGGCCTTGCCCTTGGCCGCCACCTTCGCCGCGGGCTTTTTTGCGGCAGGCTTCTTGGCCGTGCCAGGTTTCGTCGCGCCAGATTTCGTCACACCAGGCTTGACCGCGGCAGACTTGGCCGTCGCCTTGCGCGCGGCAGGAGCCTTGGGGGCCGCCGCCTTGCGGGCCGGCGCCGGCTTGGCCGGTGTCGTCTCGCCCGCCGCCGCGCCAT
>JAQGIA010000463.1 GCA_028291445.1 Belnapia sp. | reverse complement strand
CGGCCTTATCGCGCAGGTCGAGCAGCTTGGCGGAAATCTCCGAGATCGCGGTGTCCCAGCCGATCCGCTGCCACTGCCCGCCGACCAGCTTCATCGGGTATTTCAGCCGCCGGTCGCCATGCACCAGCTCGCGCACCGAGGCGCCCTTGGCGCAATGCGTGCCGCGGTTGATCGGGCTGTCGTAGCTCGGCTCCTGGCCGACCCAGGTGCCGTGGCGCACCTCGGCGGTCACCGTGCAGCCGACCGAGCAGTGGGTGCAGACATTCTTGATGCGTTGCAGCGGCCCGTTGCGGTCCTCGATGACCGGCGTCGCCTCGTTCGCCGCCTGGGCGCGCCCGGCGCCGAGGCTGCCCAGCGCCGCCAGCCCCGCCCCGCCGAGCCCGGCCTGGCGGAGGAAGCCGCGGCGATCCATCCCGCCACCCGAAAGACCCTGGTAGGCGGTGGACAGCCGCTGCTTCGCGGCCCGGCCGTCGGCGCGTTTGATGAGCATGCTGCGGCCCTTACTGCTCGTAGCCGTTGGTGCGGTAGAAGGCTTTCACCTCCGCGCTCTCGACATAGCGCGCGGCGCGGCGCTGGACGTCGGTTTCCTTGGCCGCCTGGCCGGGCGGCACGGCATCGGCCCGCTGCGCCAGGGCGCCGGAGGCGGTGCTCGCCGCGGCAGCGGTGCCGAGCCCCAAGGCCCGGAGGAAGCCACGCCGCTCGGCCGGTGGTGTCTCGCGCATCGCCGCTATCCTTTTCGAAACCATGCCGGCTGAATCCATGCCGGTCGCATCCATGCCGGCCGCATCGTCATGCCGGCAAAGCCGCAGCGTCCTGTTCGATCTCGAGCGCGACGCAGCCAAGCTGTCCCACCGCCCGGTAGAAGGCCGCCGCCTCGCCAGCGCCTTCCGCCTTCGCCAGGTCGGCGAAGCACCGCCCGGCCCAGGGCGCCAGATGGCGGGCGAAGAAGGCGTCGGCCGAACCGCCGGGGAAGCGCCCTTCCAGCAACCCGGCCATCACCTCGCAGCAGAAGCCGAGATGATCCTCCGGCTCCACCATCCCGGCCGCGCGGACGATGCCGAGCCCGGCCAGGGTGGCGCGCAGCTCGGCCAGTGGCCGTTCATGCAGGAAGCCGGTCAGGTAATAGGAAGCATAGGGCAGCAGTTCGCCGCGTCCGACCCCGACGAACAGGGCGAAATGCGCCCGCTCCGCCGCCGCCGGGGTGGTCCGCGCCGCGGCGGCTGCCAGCGCATCGAAGGCTTGGCCCAGCGGCCCCGCGCCGAAGCCTCCGCCCAGCCCGGCCAGGCCCTGCAGCAGGGCCAGATCCGGCGGCGCCGTGACCAGCCGGCCAAGCAGGCCGAACAGCCGGGCCCGATCCGCGTCGATCGGGTCCAGCGGGACCCCGGCTGCTGCGCTGGAACTGGCCATCACGGATACTCCGTCGGGTTACCGGACTTCAACACGGCGGGGTGCCATTCTCTCGCAGCCCTGCGGCCGCCCTGGCAAGCGGGATTCATCTCGGCGGCGGTAACGTTTCGCGCGGCAAGACCGGCATCGGACCATTCACACCGGCATGGCGCTGCCGTGCCGGCGCGGCTTCGGGGACGGCGTCGATTCCGGGGCCGCCTCCTCGGCTGGCGCGGACAGGCTTGCCGCCACGACCGTCTCCGGCATCGCCTCGGGCAGCACCGCCGCGACCTCGGATTCGACCCCAGGCACTGATTCGAGCCCAGGCACTGATTCGACCCCAGGCACTGGCTCAACCCCAGGCTCGGGTTCGACCCCAGGTTCGGGCTCGACAAGCTCCTCCAGCGCGCCGATCGCCTGGGCCAGCATCCGGCTGACGTCGCCGCCCAATTGCAGGGCGAAGCCCGGCACCCCGTCCGGGGCATTGTAGTCCCAGGCATAATCCGCCGGGCCGATGAAATCGCGGATGGCCGGGTCCAGCGTCCAGGCCCGGCGCAGCGCCGCCCGGCGCAAGGGCTGCGGCACGTTGGCGCGCAGGAAGCCGGAAAAATCGCTTTCCGCGGTCAGGCTTTCGACCGGGGGCAGGCTGGCCGGATCGAAGGCTTCCGCCGCCGGGACGGCATCGGCCGGCGGGGCCGCCAAAGGTTCCGCCAGCGGCGCGACCACAACCGCCTTCGCCACCGCCGGCTCCGCCGCCAGGCCACGCTTTCGCCGCGACCAACGGCCGAGAAACCCTTCCTCCCCGCTCACTCGATCCCCCCCGTGCCATCCCGGCGACCGCCCGGCCGCTGGCCCAGCGCCTCGGGATCGGCCCGGTCGCGCCGCCGCTTGTGCTGCGTCCGCTCGACGTGATGCGCCGCGACGAAGGCCTCCAACGCTACCCGCAACCCGGGCGGCAACGGCAGGCTCTCCAGCAGGTCGCCGCCGGAATCGGCATAGAGATGCGCCTCCCCGGCATCCACCGTCACACCATGCAGCGCGAGGCCCGGCGCCGCCTCCACCGGCCGCAGCACCACCCATACCCGGGGCGACGCCGCCTCAAGGTTGTCGCGATAATTCGGCGTGTCGGTGGGACACAGCATCACCTCGGCCCGGCCGGCGAGGAACAGGCTGCGGCCATCGGCCTCGCGCAGCAGGGTCCAGGCCGGCAGCTCGGGCGCCTGTTCCAGCACCTCCACCGCCCGCCAGGACCATGCCGCCCAGCGCGTCACCCCGGGCCGCCGCTCGGCCAGCACCGCGACCGGGATGCGGATGGTGCCCGGCACTTCCAGCCGCTCGCTCATGCCGCTTCCTCCCGGGTCTTCAGCGGCAGGCCGGTCGCCAGGTTCTGCGGCTTCAGCCGGACCCGCTGCGCCGCATCCATCGCCAGCGCCAGATAGACCGGCTTGCCCACCGCCCGTGGCAGCACCCGCGACTGATCGGCGAATTCCAGCACGCCGAGCCAGAGGATCCGCGCCAGCCGTGCCTGCTTCACCTTGCCGCCCTTCCAAAGGTCGTTGGCGATCGCCGTCGCTTCGGCATCCAGCCCGACATGCCAGGACCAGTTCCGGTCATCGATCACCGGCACCGGCCGGATCGCCACCCGCTCGCCGATGACATGGCCGATGAAGGCCTCCAGCGCCCGTGCCATGCCATGCTGCCCCGGCCGGCCCTCGGCGATATCCAGCGCCAGATCATGCACCTCCGACCGCGCGGCGTATTCCGCGCCATTGGCTTCGGAGAGCACCTCCAGCTCGACCCCGCGCGGCGGCGCCCCCGCCTCGGTCAGCAGCCGGCCGATGGTGCCGAGGTCGCCGTCGCCGGCCCGCGCATCGAGGTATTCCTCATCCGCCAGCAACAATGCGCCGGGATGGATGGCGGCGCGCTGGATGCGGAAGAAGGCCTCGGCCGCGCGCAGGGCGAAGGGATCGCCCACCCCCTCCAGCGCGGCGCGGGCGACCAGATGGGTCAGCATCTGCAGGAACAGCGGCGGGATGCCGGCGACGCCGCCGCGGAACAGCGCCAGCCAGGCCGCCTCCAGGGTCGGCTCGGCCCGGACCCGGTCGCGGAAGCCGAGGAAGACCTGCCAATTCTCCCGCGCATCGGCATCCGCCAGCGCCGCAATCTCGGCCGGCGCCACGGCTCGCAACGGTGCCGCCAGCAGCCCGGTATGCAGCGCCAGCTCGGCGTCGCAGGCCTCCGGCGGCGGCACCAATTCGGGCCGGGCGAGGAAGGCACGCCAGAGATCGGGCGTCGGCACCAGCCGTCCGGCGGCGTCGCGGTCGCAGAGGTGGTGGCCGGAGGCCAGCCAGAAGTCGCCGGGCGCGATCATGCCGGCCGCCTGCCCGCCAGCCCGTTCCGAGCCAGCCCGGCCAGATCGGGCCGCTCGATGGGCTCGTCCTCGCCGACGACCTCGACGATGCCGAAGACCGGCAGCGCGCCGAAATCCCGGTGCGGGCTCTCCCTGCGGTGCAGGGTGCGGAAGCTCTCCCGCACCGCCCCCGCCTCGATGCTGCGGCCGAGCG
>JAQGIA010000400.1 GCA_028291445.1 Belnapia sp. | reverse complement strand
TCTGGCGACCGTCTCCGTCGTCACCCGCGAATGGGCCGGCAAGAACCCGCGCGCCATGTTCCGCGACCCGATCACGGTCGACGACGTGCTGGGCAGCCGGATGATCGCCTATCCCTTCCGCATCCTGCAGTGCTGCCTGGTGACGGATGGCGGCGGCGCGCTGATCCTGACGACCTCGGACCGGGCGAAGGATTTCCCGACCAAGCCCGTGTACATCCTCGGCACCGGCGAATCGGTGGAGACCAACATGGTCTCGCAGATGGAGGATTTCTCCTCGTCGCGCGCCTTCCGGGTTGCCGGGCCGACCGCCATCGCGGCGGCGGGCATCGACCGCAAGGATGTCGACCACCTGATGATCTACGACGCCTTCGCGCATCTGCCGCTTTACGGCCTGGAAGACCTCGGCTTCTGCAAACCGGGCGAGGCGGCGGGCTTCATCCGTGAGGGCAATACCCGCCCGGGCGGCAAGCTGCCGCTGAACACCAACGGCGGCGGCCTGTCCTATACCCACACCGGCATGTACGGCATGTTCGCCCTGCAGGAGAGCGTGCGGCAGATGCGCGGCACCGCGCCGGCGCAGGTGCCGGGTGCGAAGATCTCGGTCTGTCACGGCGTGGGCGGCATGTTCAGCGCCAGCGGCACGGTGGTCTTCTCGAACGAGCGGCCCTGAGGCCCCGGAGCGTTTTCAAGTCAGGCGTGGACGCCTGACGACCCGGAAAACGCGTCGGAGCAAGCCTGGAGCGTCTTCACCGCAGGTGGCAACGCTCCAGGGTCGACCGGGCGGCGCGGAACTCGATTCGGTCGGTGAAGCCGGGTTGCCTCGCCGGTCCGGATCGTCCATCCGGGCCGGATGACGCATCGCACCTGGCGCCATCCGGCCCTTCGCTTCCTGCTGCTTATCGGCGCCGCCGCCCTGCCGGGCTGCGGCGCCATCCTTTCCGAAGGCTCGACCGCCGCGGCCGGCGTGGGTGGTGCCGCCGTCGCCAATGCGGTGGGGGCGGGGGCGGCGGCCACCACCGGCATCGGCCTCGGCGTGCAGGCGGGTGCCAGGGCCGGGCTGCAATATGCCCAGCGCCGGGCCCATGGCGTGGCGCAGTCGCGCATCGCCGAGGCGGCCGGGCCGCTCCAGCCCGGTGCCGTCGCGCCCTGGCAGATCCGCCATCGGCTGCCCATCGAGCCGGATGAGCAGGGCGAGGTGACGGTGGCGCGGTTGTTCGGCGGCGGCCAGCTACGCTGCAAGGAGATCGTCTTCTCGGTCGATACGCCGCCGCGCCGGGCCTTCTACACCGCCGCCATCTGCCGCGACGGCGATGCCTGGCGCTGGGCCTCGGCCGAACCGGCGACCGAGCGCTGGGGCGCCTTGCAGTGATGCGGCTGCTGCTGCTGGTGGCCGGCTGCGCCTTGCCGCTGCTCGGCTGCGGCCAGCTGGCGGATGTCACCGGGGCGGTCGCCGGCGGCGGCGCGGCGCTGGTCAGCGCCAATCCGGCGGTGGGCTATGGCGTGGGTATCGGGGTGCGGGCAGCGACCTCCGCCGGGCTGCGATACGTCATCCGCCGGCGCGAGACGGCGGCGCAGGACGAAGTCGCGACGGTGGTCGGCGTATTGCTGCCGGGCGAAAGCCGGCGCTGGCGAATCGAGCACGACATCCCGATCGGCAATGCGGAAGGCGAGGTGCGGCTGGTCCGGGTGCTGGACAATGCGCTGGCCCCCTGCCGCGAGGCGCTGTTCTCGGTGGATGACGGCAAGGCCGATGCCGAGGCGCCCCGGCAGTGGTTCCTGGCGACCGCCTGCCGGCAGGGCGAGCGCTGGAAATGGGCCTCGGCGGAGCCAGCCGTCGCCCGCTGGGGCAGCCTGCAATAATCGGTCCGACGATCACGGTTAGTTGTAAGATATATTCATAGGTCCGGCGAAGCGAGGAACCGCCGATCCGGCCGCCGCATGACGGATTGCGGGGCTTTCCGCGACGGAGCCATCGCCGCGGAATCACGGTAGCGCCGCGGCGGATCACTCTGGAATCACGGCACCGGTCGCTTGATGGCTTCGGGACATGTGTCCCAACGCGATTTGGCCCGGAGGTTTCCATGCAACTACCCCGACCCATCCTCCTCGTGGAGGACGATGTCATGCTTCGTGCGACCGTCGTCGAGCACCTGGCCGCCGATGGCGCCTTCGCCACCCGCGAAGCCGGCAGTGTCGCCGAAGCGGAGATGCTGCTCTCGGTGGAGCACGCGCGGTTCGACGCCATCCTGCTCGATGTCGGCCTGCCCGATGCCGATGGGCGGGATTTCTGCGCCCGGCTGCGGCGCGGCGGCTGCCGCATCCCGATCATCATGCTGACCGGGTCTTATACCGAGGCGGATGTGGTGCGCGGCCTGGATGCCGGGGCGAACGACTACGTCGCCAAGCCCTTCCGGCCATCCGAGCTGCTGGCGCGGGTGCGTGCCCAGTTGCGGGTTTTCGACAACTCCGAGGATGCGGTCTTCACCATCGGCCCCTATCAGTTCCGGCCGAGCGCGCGGCTGCTGGTCGAGCCGAAGCGTCCCCGCAAGCTGCGGCTGACCGACAAGGAAACCAGCATCCTGAAATTCATGTACCGCGCCGGTGGCCGGCCGGTGTCGCGCAAGGTGCTGCTGAACGAGGTCTGGGGCTATAGCAGCGCGGTTTCGACCCATACGCTGGAGACGCATGTCTACCGGCTGCGGCAGAAGATCGAGGTGGACCCGTCGAACCCGAGGCTGCTGGTGATGCACCATGGCGGCTATTCGCTGGCGCTCGGAGCCGCCTGAAACGGCTGGCTGAAGTTGCGCCGGGCGGCCTGTGCGGCCCGGCAAAACATCGTTGCAATGGATGGGTAAGGCGCCGCGGCGTGGTGGGCGCAACAGGGATTGAACCTGTGACCCCTACCGTGTCAAGGTAGTGCTCTACCGCTGAGCTATGCGCCCACGCCTGCG
>JAQGIA010000388.1 GCA_028291445.1 Belnapia sp. | reverse complement strand
TAGTGCTTGGCCACCTCGAAATGCCGGGCGGTGAGGAACGAGGGGTAGTTGTTCTCGGCGCCATCGACCACGCCGGTCTGCAGCGCCGAATAGACCTCGCCGTAAGGCAGCGGGGTGGCGTTGGCTCCGAAGGCGCGCATCATCGCCACCCACATGTCGCTTTGCTGGACGCGGATCTTCATGCCCTTCAGATCCTCCGGCGTGCGGGCGGGCCGGCTGCGCGTGTAGAAGCTGCGCGCCCCGGCATCGTAGTAGCAGAGCGTCACCAGCCCATGCGGCAGGGTCGCGCGGCCGATCTCCTCGCCGATGGGGCCGTCCATCACCTTCTGCATATGCGCGGTGTCGCGGAACAGGAAGGGCAGGCCGGCGACCATGGTTTCCGGCACCATGTTGTTGAGCGGCGCGGTATTGACCCGGGTGATGTCGATGACGCCGAAGCGGGTCTGCTCCAGGCTGTCCTTCTCGTCGCCGAGCTGGCGGGAATGGAACATCTGGATGCGGATGCGGCCGCCGGTCCGCTCCTCGATCAGCTTGCCCATGTACTTCACGCCCTCGATGGTCGGATAGCCATCGGGGTGGATGTCGGCGGCGCGGAGCGTCAGGCCCTGGGCCAGGGCGGTGCCGCCGATCCAGGGGACAGCGAGCGCGGTGCCGAGCAGCATCCTTCGGGCGGTCGCAGTGATCGGCATGGAAGTCCCCTCCGCAGGACGGTCTGGCGCCGCCGCTTATCTGCTATAGCAGATAGCACCCTGCCCGAGCCGCCGGGGAAGTGTCAATTCTTTCGCGCAGCGACCAGGACGCCATTGGTGGTGAGCGAGCGCAGCACATGCGCGCGCATCCGCGCCTCGGCCAGGGCCGGGTCGCGGGCGCGCAGCGCGGTGAGGATGCCGGTATGCTCGCGCAGCGCCATCGGCATGTCCTTCGGCGTGCTGCCCAGCGCCCGCAGCCGGCCGAGACCGTCATAGGCCCGCAACGCCTCGAGCGACTTCACCAGGAAGGCATTGCCGGTGGCGCCCTGCAATATGGCATGGAAACGCTCGTTCAGCTCGGCCAGCGCCTCGGTATCCGCGGCGGCGGTGGCGGCGCGCATGCCGCGCACCACCTGGGCCAGGGTGGCGAGATCCGTCCCCGACATGCGCTCGGCCGCCAGCGCCGCGGCGACGCCCTCCAGTGCGGCGCGGATCCGGCCCAGCTCGGCCAGGCGCTCGGGGCCGAATTCGGCAACCACGGTGCCGCGGCGCGGCAGGGTCACCACCAGCCCATCCTGTTCCAGCCGGCGCAGCGCATCCCGTACCGGCTGGGCGGAGATGCCCAGCGCCGAGGCCATGCCGCGTTCCGAGATGCGGCTGCCGGCCGAAAGCGTCCCCTGCACGATGCTGTCGCGCAGCCGGCGATAGGCACGCTCCCCGAGCGAGAGGGTTTCGGCTGCGGCGAGGGGTTCGACGGCACTGGACATGGACTTCTGCTATAGCAGGTGGCAGTTTCACCCGGAAGCCACGCCGTAGGGGATATCATGCGCCGCAAGACGCCCGAGGAATTGCGCAGCCACCGCTGGTTCGGCGTGGACGACATCCGCGCCTTCGGCCATCGTTCGCGCCTGTTGCAGACCGGCCTGTCGGAACAGGATTTCCGCGGCAAGCCGGTGATCGGCATCATCAATACCTGGTCCGACCTCAGCGTCTGCCACGCCCATTTCCGCACGCGGGCGGATGAGGTGAAGCGCGGCGTCTGGCAGGCGGGCGGCTTCCCGGTGGAGCTGCCGGCGCATCCGGTGACGGAGCAGTACCAGAAGCCGTCCTCGATGCTGTACCGCAACCTGCTGGCGATGGAGACCGAGGAACTCGCCCGCAGCCATCCCTGCGACGGCCTCGTGCTGCTCGGCGGCTGCGACAAGACGCCGCCGGCCCTGGTCATGGGCGCGCTCTCGGCCGGGCTGCCCTGCATCTTCGTCCCCGCCGGGCCGATGCTGAGCGGCAACTGGCACGGCAAGAAGCTCGGCAGCGGCAGCGACGTGTGGAAGTACCATGCGGAGCTGCGCGCCGGGAACATCAGCCAGGCGCAGTGGAAGGACATGGAAACCGGCATCGCGCGATCCTTCGGCACCTGCATGACGGCGGGGACGGCGGCGACGATGATGCTGGCGGTGGAGGCGATGGGGCTTTGCCTGCCCGGCGCCTCCTCCATCCCGGCCGCCGATTCGGCGCATCCGCGCATGGCGACCGCCTGCGGCCGGCGGATCGTCGAGATGGTCTGGGAGGACGAGACTCCGGCCCGGCTGCTGACCCAGGGCAGCGTCGACAATGCGGTCACCGCGACCATGGCCTTCGGCGGCTCGACCAATGCCATCCCGCATCTCATCGCCATGGCGCGGCGCGGCGGCTTCCAGCTCGATCTCGAACGCTTCGACGCGATCAGCCGCCGCGTGCCGCTGATCGCCAACCTGCGGCCGAACGGCGACACCTTCCTGATGGAGGATTTCTATTATGCCGGCGGGGCGCGGGCCTTCCTGGCACGGCTGGCGCCATACCTCGACCTGACGGCCCGGACGGTGACGGGCGCGACGTTGGGGGAGAACCTCGAAGGCGCCGAGATCTGGAACGAGGAGATCATCCGCCCGCTCGACCGGCCGCTGCAGGCGGAGGGCGGCGTCGCCATCCTGCGCGGCAGCCTCGCGCCGCGTGGCGCGGTCATCAAGACCAGCGCGGCCGATCCGCGGCTGCTGACCCATACCGGCCCGGCGGTGGTCTTCGAGGACTACAACGACATGAATGCGCGGCTCGACGATCCCGACCTGGACGTCACCGCCGACAGCATCCTGGTGCTGCGCCAGGCCGGGCCGCAGGGCGGCCCCGGCATGCCTGAATGGGGCATGATGCCGATCCCGAAGAAGCTGCTGAAGCAGGGCGTGCGCGACATGGTGCGGCTATCCGATGCGCGCATGTCGGGCACCAGCTACGGCACCTGCGTGCTGCATGTCGCACCCGAATCGCATGTCGGCGGGCCGCTCGCACTGGTCCGGAACGGCGATCTCATCCGGCTCGACGTGCCCAACCGCAGCCTAGACCTGCTGGTCGATGCCAGCGAAATGGCGGCGCGACGGAACGCCTGGGTGGCACCGCCGGTGCGTTATGCACGCGGCTGGACTGCCCTGCACCTGCAACACGTCCGGCAGGCGGATGAAGGCTGCGATTTCGACTTCCTCGAAGCAGGAGCAGCGACACCCGAGCCCGAAATTCACTGAGAGTTGCGCTGCCCGGATTGCCCGATCCGCGTTAGAAGGTGGAATTGCATGAGGTAACACCGATGACCGATGAGGAAGCTGGCGGCGAGTTCCAATTGCTGGAAGGCTGGATGTTCGGCGCGATGATGTTCCCCGTGGCCATGGCCGAGGTGGTCCGCCTGCCACCCGCCAACGACCAGGACTGACATCGGTTCATTGATGCCGGGGCCCTGGCCCCTGCTACCGAAGACCCTGTTGCTTAGCCCCCTATTGCCCTGGCCGTTTTTCCTGGCCAGCATCGCGTCATGCAGCATATCGCAGACGCCGCCGCCGCCCTGGCCAGCGGCCGCATTTCCGCCGAGGCCCTGGTCGATGCCGCGCTCGACCGCATCGCCGATTCCACCGGCGAGGGCAGCCGCGCCTTCACCGCCGTGCACGCCGAGGCTGCCCGAGCCGAGGCCCGGGCCATGGATGGGCTGCGCCATATCGGCCGGGCGCCAAGCCCCTGGGCCGGCATCCCCGTCACCGTCAAGGACCTGTTCGACGAGCATGGTCACCCGACCCCGGCCGGCTCCACGGTGCTGCGGGGCGCGCCGGCGGCCAGAAGCGACGCGCCGGCGGTGGCCCGGCTGCGGCGGGCCGGCTTCGTCGTCGTCGGCCGGACCAACATGGTGGAATTCGCCTTCTCCGGCCTCGGGGTGAACCCGCATTACGGCACGCCGCGCAGCCCCTGGGACCGCCGGACGGGACGGCTGCCGGGCGGCTCATCCTCGGGCGCGGCGGTGGCGGCGGCCGACCACATGGGCTTCGGCGGGCTGGGGACGGATACCGGCGGGTCCTGCCGGGTGCCGGCAGCGCTGTGCGGCGTGGTCGGCTACAAGCCGACGGCGCGGCGCGTGCCGCTGGCCGGCGTGCTGCCGCTGGCACCGTCGCTCGATTCGGTGGGGCCGCTCGCGCGTTCCGTCGCTTGCTGCGCCCTGCTGGATGCGATCATCGCCGGAGAGGAGAATCCCCATCCGGTGGTGCGGCAGCCGCTCGCCGGGCTGCGGCTGGGCCTGCCGCGGCGGACCTTCCTGACCGACGACATCGATACCGTGGTGGGCAACGCCTTCCAGCGGGCGCTGTCGCGGCTTGCGGCGGCAGGCGCCCGGATCGAGTTGTTCGATATCCCGGAATTGGCGGAGATCCCCGCGGCGAATGCCAGCGGCGGTTTCGCCGCCAGCGAGGCCTGGGCCTGGCACCGCGGCCTGGTCGGCGCCAAGGCCGCCGGCTACGATCCGCGCATCCTGGCCCGCATCCGCCGCGGCGAGCGCATGAGCGCGGCCGAGTACATCGACCTGGTCGCGGCGCGCGGGCGGATCATGGCGGCGGTGGCCCGGCGGACCGCGGCTTTCGACGCGGTGGTGACGCCGACCTGCCCGATCATCCCCCCGGCCATCGCCGAGGTCGATGACGAGGCGGCCTACAACCGGATCAACATGCTGCTGCTGCGCAATACGATGGTGGGGAATTTCCTCGACCGCTGCAGCATCAGCCTGCCTATCCTCCTGCCGGGCGAGGCGCCGGTCGGGCTGATGCTGACCGGCGAGACCATGGCCGATGCCGCGCTGTTCCGGACGGCGGCGGCGGTGGAGGCGGCGCTGGCGGAGGGGTGACCGGCCCGGCACCGATCCGCCGCTCGGCCGCGGGCTGGTCGGCACTGCTCGCGGCCCTGCCGGTGCCGATGCGCGAGGAGGTGCGGGCCGCCTATGCCGCCCCCGGATTTAATCCCGGACCTGCCCCTGGACGCCACTACCACGACGGCGAACATGTCGGCGGCATCTGGGCCACCTGGCTGGCGCTCGGCGGCGCGGCGGAGGACCGGGCGATCCTTTGGGCGGCGGCCTATCACGACCTGGTCTACGAGATCCCCTCGGCCAGCGGCTGGAACGAGGCGGAATCGGCGCGGCGGCTGACGCAGATCGGTGCGGCCCTGCGGCTCGATGCCGCGCCGCTCGCCGAGGCGGTCGGCATGATCGAGGCAACGGCCCGCCATCTGACCGCCGTCGCGGAGCGGGACCGGCTGTTCTGCGACCTCGACCTCGCCGGGCTGGCCTGCGATCCGGCCGGCTTCCGCGACAATACCGAACGGGTGCGACGGGAATACGCGATGGTGCCGGAGCCGGCATTTCGTGCCGGTCGCCGCGCCTTCCTCGCCGGACTGCTGGCCGAGCCGGCGATCTTCCGCTCGGGCCGCGTCCCCGCCTGGTGGGAGGCGACGGCGCGGGCGAATATCCGGCGCGAGGTGGCCGAGGCCTGACGCGTGATTGCCGCGACGGAACACCGGGCTGGACCACGGCAGGCGCTTTTGCCGGCGCCTCCCCTGGTCTAGCGGAACGCCCGCATGATCCGTCCCCAGTCCTCGATCGCCGCTTCCTGGCCGGGGACGATCTGCACGGTGAACTCGGTGTAGCCGGCATCCCGCAGGTCGCCGACCCGCTGCTTCAGCTCCGGCTCGGTCGCGGTGAAGCTGCTGATGCGGATCATCTCGGCGGTGACGAAGGGCTTTTCCTCGGGCTTCACGAACATCAGATGGCCGCGGTGGTTGTTGAGGTAGGGCGCGTCCTTGGGCTCGAAGCCGCGGGCCAGCGCGACATAGCCCTCGACCGCGGCGCGGCAGCTCTCCGGCACCGGGGAGATATTGGGCAGGCCCGACAGGACCTCATCCGCCGCGCGGTGCAGCAGCACGGCGGCGCGCGGGCCGGCCTGGGCCATGGCGCGGGGGCTGTCGCAGGGCTCGCCCGCCGCCAGCACGCAGCCGAGGACGAAGGCGGTCGCCTCCAGCGCCTTCGTTTGGCCGGCGGTGGTCCAGGCCTGCTGCATCTCCGCCAGCATGGCGACGGCGGCGGGCACGTCCGAGAAGAAGTTGATCCAGCCGGCGCCGAGCCGCGCGGTCAGCGCCCGGGCGCGCGGGCCGGCGGCCGCGAGGTGCAGCCGCATCGGCGTCCGCGTGTCGATCAGCCCGAGATCGGGGTTCAGCAGCCGGATCTTGTGGCGGGCGCCCTCGATCTCGGTCTCCACCGTCTCCTCCGCCAGCAGGGCCAGCATGACGCGGATGTATTCCTCGAAATCCTTCAGCTTCATCGCGCCGAGGCCCATGGCGCGGCGTCCGGTGAAGCCGGTGCCGATGCCGATATCGACCCGCCCCGGCGCCAGCTTGTTCAGGGTGGCGAAGGCATTGGCGGTGACCGCGGCGATCCGGTTGGAGGGGATCAGCACCCCGGTGCCGAGCCGGATGCGGCTGGTCTTCACCGCCGCCGCGCCCATGGCGACGAAGCAATCGGCGCTGAGCATCTGCGTGTCGTAGAACCAGGCGGTGCGGAAGCCGAGTTCCTCGGCGCGTTCCGTCAGCTTCCAGGCGGTCGCGTCGGTCGCCATGGCAATGCCGAATTCCATCGGTGCGTCTCCCTTTGTCCAGTGCAGCCAAGCGCGTTGAGCGGGACGCGGCAAGCGCCGACGGCTATGCTCGCCGGGTGATCAGCTTCCTCGCCCTTTGCCTGCCGATCTTCGCCGTCATCGGCGTGGGCTTCGGCGCGGCGCGGCTGCGGCTGATCCAGCCGGCGATGGTCGATGCGGTCGGCGCCTTCTCCTTCCTGTTCGCGCTGCCGGCGCTGCTGCTGCGGCTGATGGCGGCCCAACCGGTGGGCCGCAGCTTCGAGGCCGGCTTCTTCTTCGGCTACCTCGGCGCCTGCCTGGCGATCTTCGGCGCGGTCATGCTGGCGGCCCTGCCGTTCCGCCGGCGTGGCCCGGCGGCGGCGATCGGCGCGGCGGCGGCCATGGGCAATGTCGGCTACCTCGGCCCGCCGCTGCTGCTGCCGCTGCTCGGCGAGCGCGGGGCGGGACCCATCGCCATGTCCATCATGTCGGAGGTGGCGGTGGTGCTGGCGCTCGGCTCGGTGCTGATGGCGCCAGCCGTCCCCGGCGCCGGGCTGCGCAACGGCCTGCGGGCGCTGCGCAGCGTGGCGCTGAACCCGGTGCTGCTGTCCATCGCCGCCGGGGCGCTGCTGGGCGCGGCCGGCATCCCGCTGCCGGGGCCGATCGAGCGCTTCCTCGGCTTCCTCGGCGCGGCGGCGGGGCCGACCGCGCTATTCGCCCTGGGCGGCACCCTGACCCGGCTGAAGATCGACCGGCGGCTGCTGGCGGCCGCCGGCGGCGCGGTGGTGGCGAAGCTCGCCGCCTATCCGCTGCTGGTCTGGCTGGTGCTGGGGGTGGCGCTGCGGCTGGAGCCCTTCTGGGTGCAGTCCGGCGTGCTGCTGGCGGCCATGCCGACCGCGACCAATGCCTTCGTCATGGCCCAGCGCAACCAGGCGGCGGAGGACGAGGTTTCCGCCGTGGTGCTGTTCTCGACGCTGATCGCCGCATTGGCCTTCCCGCTGACCGCCTGGCTGGCGGCGCCGACGGTCGCGGTGCCTTAGGCGGTCACGCTTTTGGTCCAGGCGCAGGCCTCGGCCATGGCCGCCGTCGCGCCCGGGACGCGCCCGGCCCAATACAGGAAGCCATGGTTCATCCCCGGCCAGCGCGTCACCTGCACCGGCACGCCGGCCGCCGCCAGCCGGTCGGCATAAAGCTCCGCCTCGTCGCGCAGCGGGTCGTATTCGGCGGATTGGATCAGCGCCGGCGGCAGGCCGGCGAGGTCCGGGGCGCGGAGCGGCGCCACATGCGGATGCGCCTTGAGCGTTTCATCCGGCAGGTAATGGCCCCAGAACCACTCCATCGTGGCCCGGGTCAGGCCATAGCCCTCGGCATTCTCGGCATAGGAGGGCGTGCCGGGGGTGTGCCAGTCGGTCACCGGATACAGCAGCAATTGCCCGACCGGGAGCAATTGCCCGACCGGGAGCGGCCCGCCTTCGTCGCGCAGCCGCAGCGCGACGACGGCGGCGAGGTTGCCGCCGGCGCTATCCCCGGCGAGGACCAGCCGCGCGGCATCGGCGCCGAGTTCGGCGGCATGCGCCGCCGCCCAATGCGTCGCCGCCAGGCAATCCTCCGGCGCCGCCGGAAAGGGATGCTCGGGCGCCAGCCGGTAGTCCACCGAGACCACCAGGCAGCCGGACCCGGCGCAGAGGTTGCGGCAGATGCCGTCATGGGTATCGAGGCTGCACAGCACGAAGCCGCTGCCGTGGAAGAAGACCATCAGCGGAAAGGGCCCCGGCCCCGGCGGCGTGTAGATCCGCAGCCGCAGCGGGCCGCCCGGCCCCTCGATGCTGCGCTCCGTCACGCCGGCGACCGGCGCGGCGGGCGGCATGGCGGCGATCCGTGCCTCGTATTGGGCGCGGGCGTCCGGCACCGCCATGGTCTCGGTGCGGGGCGCCCCGGCGGCCAGCGCGAGCAGGGCGGCGATCTGTGGGTCGAGTGGCATGGTCGTCTCCTGGCGGGCGAATGATCGAGGCTTGAAGCGCTGGGCACAAGAATCACGCCAGCCGACCATAGGCGAGACCGGGGCTGGCGGTCCAAGGCGGCCCATCGCCACGGCTGACACGGGCCGCGCCTTGCGCTTCAATGGGCGCGTGCCCGATCCCTCGCTCCTGCCGGTCCGCGTCAGCATCCGTCTCGACCTGCCCTCCGGCGGGCGGGTGGGGCCGGGCAAGATCGCCTTGCTGGAAGCCATCGCCGTGGCCGGCTCCATCGCCGGGGCGGCGCGGGCGCTGGGCATGTCCTACCCCCGTGCCTGGGGGCTGGTGGAGGCGTTGGACACCGCGCTCGGCGTGACCGCGGTCAAGCGGGCGCCGGGCGGGCAGAAGGGCGGCGGGGCGACGCTGACCGCCGCCGGCCAGGCGCTGATCGCCCGGTACCGGGCGGTGGAGGAAGTCGCCCAGGCGCATGCCGGGCCGGCGCCCTCCCCGGCCCGGGTCGACTAGCAGGGGGTCCTCGTCACTTGCCGAGATGACGGTCGAAGAAGCCGGCGATCTCGGTGAAGGCCTCGCGGCTCTCGGGCGCGGTGTCGTCGCGGTAGTAATGCGCATGGGACTGGCCCTCGAAAACCTGCAACGCGGCCTCCACCCCGGCCTGGCGCAGCGCGCGGTGCATCCGCACGGTATTGCTCAGCAGCAGGTCGCGCGTGCCGGTGGTGAGGATGGTGGGCGGGAAGCCGCGCAGATCGCCGTAGATCGGGGACAGCAGCGGGTCGCGCAGGTCGTGGCCATTGGCATAGAAGCGCGTCGCCGCATCGCAGAAGCCATCCACCGCGACCAGCACGTTGTCCACCAGCCCATTGGTCTGGAAGCTGTCGCCGACGCCGGTCACGTCGGACATCGGCGTGCCCGGGGCGATCGCCGCCGGCAGCGGCAGGCCTTCGGCCTTGGCCCGCAACACCATCTCGAGCGTCAGGGCGCCGCCGGCGGAGCTGCCGAAGATCGCCATGTTGCGCGGGTCGTTGGTTTGCAGCGCCGCCTTCCAGACCGCCATGGCATCGTCGAGCGCGGCCGGGAAATAGGCCTCGGGCGGCATGCGGTAATCGACCGAGACGACGCGGAAGCCGCCGAAGCCGGCCATGAAGATGGCTTCGGGCAGCCCGGCCTCGCCCGGGTTCAGCACGTAGCAGCCGCCATGCACATGGATCAGCAGGCGGTTGCGGTGCTCCGGCCGGATCTCGCGCGGGGTGACGCGGAAGACCTTCACCCCGCCCATCTCGGCCGCCTCGACATCGACCTTCAGCCGCTCCCGCAGCCCGGGCAGGCCGAGCCGGGTGGCCGCGGCGCCGGCCTCGGCCAGGGCGCGCCAGCCTTCGGGCGTGGTGGGCGGGGTGTTCCAGCCCTGGCGCAGCGGCGCGGCGATCAGCCGCTGCACCTGCGGGCTGGGCGCGGTCGGCACCGGCAGGCTGCGCGCCGGAACCTCGCGGGGGCCAGGGCCAGGGCTTGCAGGACCCGGGCTGGCGGGCTGGGCCATGGCGGCGGGTGCGGCGAAGGCGAGCAGACCCGCGATCGCGCAACCCAGCGGCAGCTTGGACATCGGCATTTCCTCTTCGGTTCGCGCTACCCTAGCGGATCGGCGGCGCGTACATCAGCCCGCCCCGGCTCCACAGGTCGTTCAGCCCGCGCGGCAGCTTGATCGGGCTGCCCATGCCGAGGTTGCGCTCGAAGATCTCGCCGTAATTCCCCGCCGCCTTGATCGCCCAATAGGCCCAGCGCCGGTCGAGGCCCATCAGCGGCCCGTGGTCGCCCGAGAGGCCCAGCAGCCGGCGAATCTCCGGGTTCTGGCTGGTGAGGAAGGTGTCGATATTGGCCTGGGTGATGCCCAGCTCCTCCGCCGTCAGCAGCGCGAAGAAGGTCCAGCGGATGATGTCGAACCACTGGTCGTCGCCGTGGCGGACCACCGGCGCATGCGGCTCCTTGCTGATGATCTCCGGCAGGATGACGTGCTCCTCCGGGTTGGGGAAGGAGGCGCGCAGCCCGGCGAGCTGGCTGGCATCGGTGGAATAGGCGTCGCAGCGGCCGGCCAGGTAGCTGCGGCGGGCCTCGTCGTTCTGCTCGAAGACCACCGGGTTGTAGCGGATGTTGTTGATCCGCGCCCAATCCGACAGGTTCAGCTCGTTGGTGCTGCCGGCGACGATGCAGATCGAGGCGCCGACCAGCTCGCTGGCGGATTTCAACCCGAGCGCGGCGCGCAGCAGGAAGCCCTGGCCGTCGAAGAAATTGACTGCGGTGAAGTTCAGGCCGTTCGCGGTGTCGCGCCCCTGGGTCCAGGTGACGGTGCGGATCAGCACGTCGATCTGGCCGGATTGCAACGCGGTCAGCCGCGCCGTGGTGGTCAGCGGCACCCAGCGGATCTTGGTGGGATCGCCCAGGGTGGCGCCGGCGACGGAGCGGCAGAGGTCGTTGTCGATCCCGCGGTACTCGCCCCGGCTGTCCGGCAGGGAGAAACCGGCGGCGCCGGTGGAGGTGCCGCAGATCAGCACGTCGCGCTGCTTCACCGCCGCCAGGGTGGGGCCGGCATTCTGCGCCTGGGCCCAGGCGGCCGCGGGCGCCAGCAGGGCGAGGCCGGCGGCGAAGGCCGCGGCGAGGATGGGGGCGGACATCGATGCGGTCTCCCGGACTGTGCCGCATGCTTCCATGCGGCAGCGCCATCGGCAACCGGGCTGGCAGCGGCCTGGGGCAACGGCTAGGCTCGGCCGCATGCAAGGCTTGGCAAGGCGCGATTTCCTGCTGGCGGCAGCGGCGCTGCCCTTCGAACTACCAACGGCGCTGCCCTTCGCATTACCGGAGGGCGAGCGGCTGCGGCTGAGCAACCGGGCGCTCGGCTGGACGGTGCTGCGCGACCGCGAGGCGCCGCCGGGCGCGGCCGAGACCGGCATGGTGCTGGCCCGGGTGCAGCGGCCGGTGGCCCCGGCCGACCGGCCCGGGCACCTCGCCGCCAGCCTGCGGCATTTCCGCCCCTTCCGCTTCGGCTCGCTGCCGGCCGAGGCGGTGGTGCAGCTGGCCGGCCTGCCCGGCCGGGCGATCGAGGCCCCGGCCATGGGCATCGGCAGCCGTGTCCCGGTGATGGTCCACGCCGTCTGCCTCTTCGCGCCCCGGCGCAGCTACCTGATCATCGGCTCCGCGCCCGGCGTGGAGTGGGAAGCGCTCCGCCCGGAGCTGTTGCGGGTGATCGAGGGCTTCCGCCCCGGCTAGACCGGCACCGCCAGGAAGCGCGTGGTCGGGCTGACGAACTCGTCCTGAGCCGCGACGATCAGCAGCTCCCGCGAGCCCGCCGCCATCGTCCGCCGCAGCAGCCCGTGGATGGAAGACGCCGCCGCCGCCAAGGCGCCCGCCGCATCGCCGCCGAGCCGGTGGAACAGGAACAGCGCGGCGATGGCATCGCCGGCGCCGTTGAAGGATTGCGGCAGGCG
>JAQGIA010000299.1 GCA_028291445.1 Belnapia sp. | reverse complement strand
CCCCGGCCGGCGATGGGCTGCGCAGCCGCGCGCTCCAGGCCTGGAGCAGCCTGCGCGGCGGCGGCGCCGGTGGGCCGGTATTGGCGACGGTGATGCTACGGCCGGTGGTGGGCGGGTCGGCGCCTGTCTCCCTTGGGTTATCGTTGGGGGCGGAAGCGGCGCTGTTGCGTCTGGTGCTGAAGGCGCAGTCGGGTGGGATGGCGGCCCAGGCGGCGCTATTGTCGGGAAGGGTCCCAGGCCAACCCTGATATCGCCGCGGGACGCCCTGTCGAGGGTCTTTACAGCCGGATGAAGTGGACCCCAGGATATTCTTTAAGCTATTGATAAAAAATAGATTAAATTCTGGCACGCAGCTTGCTTAAGTCGATGGAGTAGAGCGTCCGCCGTGATGCCTCTTGTCGGTTTAGGAAGGATTTTCCCATGAGCAAGCTTTCTACCCTGGCATTGGGCCTGGGTCTCGCCATCACCACCGCGGTGACTGCCATCGCCGCGCCCTTCTTGCAGATCACCGTTCAGCAGGGCGCCGGTGTGATCCAGAGCGCGACCGGGACCAACCCGCTCGTCACCAACCTGACGACCCCGACCTTTTTCGTGAACGTCCAGACCGGGATCGTCGACACCGCGGCCCCGAGCATCGACCTCGGCTCCTCCATCCTGGCCAATGGCGCCGGTACGCTAACGGTGACGCTCTCGGTGCAGGGCCTCACCAGCCTCGTCGATGCCAACAAATGGCTGACGCAGTTCAGCGGCAACTGGTCCACCCCGAACACGACCGTAACGTTGAAAACCTATATCGCTGACAACAATGGTTTGGTGAACACCGCCAACAACACGCTCCCGGGCGGTGCAGTATTGCTCTCGACGCTGATCGGCTCCGCCACTCCCTTCGCCACCCTAGCGACCAGCGGGACCACCAACACCACCGGGACCTTCTCGCTGATCGAGGTGCTGACCGTTACCACCAGCGGCGCCGGCGCGATCAGCCTCGACGGTTCGATCACCCGGGTGCCGGAGCCGATGAGCATCGCGCTCTTCGGCGCCGCGCTGCTCGGCATGGGCGGCCTCGCCCGCCGGTCGCGCAAGCAGGGCTGATCCAGCCTCGGCTGTCGGCTTTTTTTACAGACAGGGGCCGGCTCCTTCGGGGGCCGGCCCTTTCCAATTCCACCGGCCTTCGGACCAGCTGCAAGGCCGGCCGGTATCCCTTCGACAGACCCGGCGTACGCATTCGGCCAAGCCGCGGTTGATGCCGGCCGGGGTTTGGCGACGATCAGTGCTTTGATCGAGGTTGAGTTCCTTGAGACTTTCGATGCTGCGATTGGTGAACCCGAACGTGGCGCGGTTGTCGGTGTCGCGGATCGGCGAGCGCTTTCTTGGGTCCGTCCAGCAACCGGCGCTTGCGCAGCACAAGGCTCGCCCTTGCCACCGATGACGCGCCGCCTTCGCCCATGTATAACCTCCCGAAAGTCCCATCGCCCTAGCCGCACCGCCGATCGCCGCCCGACCCGGCGCCCCTTGCCCCCACGGGCCCCGCCGCCGCCCTCATGCCGGCACCTTGAAGGCCCATTGATGCCCGATAGCCTCACGCCGCCCACCGATGCCACCGCCCGCGCCGCCGGCTGGAAGGCCGTATCCCTGCAAGGCTGGGGCCGCAGCACCGCCGCCCCCTGCCTCGCCGCCCGGCCGGAACGGATGCGCGAGCTGCAGGCTGCGCTGGCAACTCCCGAGGGGCGCACGCTGATCGCCCATGGCGCCGGCCGCAGCTACGGCGATGCGGCGCTGAACACCGATGGCGCCGCGCTGCTGACCGGGCGGCTCGACCGCATCCTCTCCTTCGATCCGGCCACCGGCCTGCTGGTCGCCGAACCGGGCGTGACCTTCGCCGACCTGCTCGCGGTCTTCCTGCCGCGCGGCTTCATCGCGCCGGTCTCGCCGGGCACCGCTTTCGTCACCCTCGGCGGGGCGCTGGCCAATGACGTGCATGGCAAGAACCACCATGCCGCCGGTAGCATCGGCGACCATGTGGAATGGTTCGACCTGCTGCTGCCGGATGGCCAGTTGCTGCGCGTCTCGGAAGCGGCGGATACGGCGCTGTTCCGCGCCACCCTGGGCGGCATCGGGCTGACCGGCATCATCGCCGCCATCTGCCTCCGCCTGGTGCCGGTGCCATCGAATGCGCTGTTGGTGCGGCGCCGCCGCATCGCCGATCTCGCCGGCTTCCTCGCCGGCTTCGAGATGGCCGCGGGCGCCACCTGGTCGGTCGGCTGGATCGATGCGCTGGCGACCGGCAGCAGCCTCGGCCGCGGTATCCTGGAAACGGCGGAGCCGAGCGCCGAGCCCATCGCCAGCGCCCCGCCGAAGCCCCGACGCTTTCCCATCGACGCGCCGGGCTGGCTGCTCAACGGGCTCAGCGTGCGCGCCTTCAACGCGCTCTACTGGCGCCAGGCCTCGACGGCAGGCCAGGAGACGCGGCAGCCCTATGCGCGCTTCCTCTATCCGCTGGATGCGATCGAGGGCTGGAACCGGATGTATGGCAAGCGCGGCTTCCGGCAATTCCAATGCGTGCTGCCCTTCGGCGGCGGCGAGGCGGCGCTGCGCCGGCTGCTCGAGACCATCGCCGCGGCGGGCACGGCCTCCTTCCTGGCGGTGCTGAAGGTGATGGGGCGGCAGGGCCGCGGCATGCTCTCCTTCGGCATGCCGGGTTATTCGCTGGCGCTCGACATCCCGGCGAAGCCCGGCAGCGAGGCGCTGTTCGCCACGCTCGAACGTATCACCCGGCAGGCCGGCGGCCGCATCTACCTCGCCAAGGACAGCCTGCTCTCGGCCGCGGGCTTCGCCGCGATGTACCCGGAGGCGGCCGCCTTCCGCGCGGTGCGCGACCGGGTGGATCCCGAACGGCGGCTGGCCTCCGACATGTCGCGGCGGCTCGGCCTGTGAGCGGCGCCATGACCATCCCCCCTGGGAAAACCCCCACCTGGCTGATCCTCGGCGCCTCCTCGGCGGTCGCCCGGGCCTTCGCGTGGGAGGCGGCGGCGCATGGCGCGGCGTTGCTGCTCGCCGGGCGGGACATGGAGGATCTGGAACGCCAGGCCGCCGACCTCGCCATCCGCCACGGCGTCCCGGCGACGCCGCTGCGCTTCGAGGCCCGCGACCTGGCCAGCCACGCCGGCTTCATCGCCGATTGCGCCACCCGGGCCGGGACTGGGGCCGGCGATGGGCTGCTGAATGTCTTCCTCGCCTTCGGCGTCATGCCCGACCAGGGGGAGGCGGATGCCGACCCGGCCATCGCCGCCGGCATGGTGGAGGCGAATTTCACCGGCGCCGCCAGCGTGCTGGCGGCGCTGGCGCCACGGCTCGAGGCGCAGCGTGGCGGGGTGGTGGTGGCGCTGGGCTCGGTCGCCGGCGACCGTGGACGGAAGCGCAATTTCCTTTATGGCGCGACCAAGGCCGCGCTGCTGGTCTATCTGCAGGGCTACGCGGCCCGGCTGGCGGCTTCCGGCGTCCGGGTGCTCTGCATCAAGGCCGGGCCGGTGGATACGGCGATGACCTGGCCCTTGCCGAAGCTGCCTTTCATGGCCTCGCCGCAGGGCTTTGCCCGGGCCGCCTGGGCGCGGGCGGAGAAGGGCTCCGGGAACGCCTACCTACCGCTGATCTGGTGGCCGGTGATGACCATCATCCGCCTGCTGCCGACGCCGATCTTCAACCGGCTGAACATCTGAGCGGCCTGGGCACCGGAAAACGGCCGGGCCTCCGAAACAGCTTGGGTATCCG